>JANNXZ010000210.1:0-8233 GCA_031409835.1 Nitrospirota bacterium | reverse complement strand
GCTGCTGGAGCACATCAAAGGCAGCGGGGGGCTGGGCGGCATTTATCCAGCCATGGCCAATTCGATTATGGCGCTGCAATGTTTGGGATATCAGGTGGACGATCCATTGGACGGAAGGCGCTTCAAGAAATCGAATCGCTGGAAGTCTACAGCACCGTATCGATCGGCGAGCAGCGCGTCGAGGCCCTGCATCTTCAGCCGTGCCACTCTCCCATCTGGGATACGGCATTGCTCATGAACGCCCTCATCGAGACAGGGATGCCGCAGGACCATCCATCTCTCCAGAAAGCGGGCGCATACCTGGTCTCTCGTCAAACGAAAACGGTTGGTGATTGGAAGTTCTCGTCTCCTAAAGCGGAACCAGGAGGCTGGTACTTCCAGTTCGAGAACGAGTTCTATCCCGATGTGGATGATTCGGCAGTGGTGTTGATGGCGCTGTCGAAAGTCCGGATGGAGCAGACCACCGAGTTACAAGAATCCATCCAGCGGGGAACGAATTGGGTACTCGCCATGCAAGGGTCCGATGGCGGCTGGGGCGCATACGACAAGGACAACAATCGTATTGTGTTCAACTATATTCCCTTTGCCGACCACCATGCCTTGCTCGACCCGAGCACGTCCGACTTGACCGGACGCTGCCTCGAGATGTTGGCGGCGTTGGGCTACGATCAGACGCACCCCGCCGTGGCGCCGGCCCTCAGGTTTCTCAAGCGAGAGCAGGAAACCGACGGGAGTTGGTACGGCCGGTGGGGCGTCAATTATATTTATGGCACCTGGTCCGTTCTCGCCGGTCTCCGTGCGATTGGAGTAGATCTCTCGGAGCCCTCTATTTGCCGTGCAGTCGCCTGGCTTGAGTCAAGGCAGAATCCCGATGGTGGATGGGGCGAGTCGTGCCTGTCGTATGGCGATCCAGAGTGGAGTGGGAAGGGGGACAGTTCACCTTCTCAAACGGCCTGGGCCATCATGGGGCTGATGTCGGCAGGGATGGCCGACGCCTTTAGCGTTGCTCGCGGCGTCCAATACCTGCTCCGTCACCAAATGAAAGATGGGTCGTGGGAAGAGGTCCGCCATACAGGCACTGGATTCCCTCGGGTGTTTTATCTCCGCTACCATTGGTACTGCCAATACTTTCCGTTGTGGGCCTTGGCCATGTATCGGAATTTACGGACCCGCGGGAAGATGCGGGCTGACGAAGTACGTCAGCAAGTACTTGCGTCCGGGTGGCATCGAGCCGATCGTTGACCAGTCCGCCGGCGTCATCCGTTGGCGCGTGGCAACCCCTTTCAGGATCTTCAGTGAATCCCATCGCCATTTTTGCCGCGACTCGCTGGGAACTCCAGGCTGTTCGTCGTGGGCTCGCAATGGATCGTGTTGTAACAATCGATGGAGTCCGTTGTCATCTTGGACAGCAAGGGGATCGCACCTATTGGCTCATCCAAACAGGTGTCGGCCCTATTGCTGCTCGCTCTGTTGCGGGAAGGGTGCTGAAGGCCCAACCCATGTCGCTAGTGATATCCACGGGTTTTGCCTGTGCGCTCGTCCCGGCTCAGGTGGGAGACCTGATCGTCGGCACAGCGGTGTCTTCTGTGCATGGTGAAGGAACCTGGACGGTGGGGAGCGATTGTGTGCTCTGCGATGGGGTTGTACGCGAAGGCCTTCTCATCGTGGCGCAAGATGCGGGGCTAGTCGCGCGGGTTGGAACAGTCGTATCATCGGGGACCGTGGTATGGCAGGCGCAGGAGAAGCGCCGGCTGCGGCGTCTGACCGATGCGACCGGGCTCGATATGGAAAGTGCAGCGGTGGCGGCAGTCGCGCAGGAGCGAGGCGTGCCGATGGCGATCGTGCGGACGGTTTCCGATCTGGCGGATGAAGATCTCCCTCTTGACTTCAATCTGTTTCTCAGGCCCACTGGCTGGATTAAGGGCATGCAGGCGCTCATCAGCCATCCCTCCAGCCTCGTAGGGCTGAATCGGTTGCGAAAGCAGAGCCGGGTGGCCGGGGATCGGTTGACAGAATGGTTTCAGTGCTATGCGGAGACAGGCCGTGAATCTCTTCGACCCTCCAGGTAACCGATGACGAACGTGATTGAACGGCTAGGCGCGTGGGCCGTCATGCGGGTACAGGAGATGGGCCGCATGCTGTTGTTTGTCCTGTCGGCGTTTGCTTGGCTGGCGCGGCCCCCGTTTCGATTCCATCAAATCATGAAACAGCTCCACTTTATCGGATATCGATCCACGTTTGTCGTCGTGCTCACTGCGGGGTTTACGGGGATGGTGCTGGCGCTTCAAGGTTATTACAGCTTGCGGAAATTCGGTTCTGAGGGGTTGCTGGGCTCCGCGGTGGCGCTGAGCATGATTCGGGAACTGGGGCCGGTGTTGGCTGCGTTGATGGTGACCGCGCGGGCGGGATCGGCCATGACCGCTGAGATCGGCATCATGCGGATTACAGAACAGATCGATGCGCTCGATACCATGGCGATCAATCCGCGGCAATATCTGATCGCACCGAAATTGGTGGCCGGCGTGATCGGGGTTCCGTTGCTTGTGGCCCTATTCGACGTGGTCGGCATCTATGGCGGCTCCCTCGTCGGAGTGGACTTGTTGGGCGTGAGCGAAGGGGCCTATTGGAACTCGGTTGAATCGGCCGTGGAATGGAAAGACGTCTACGGCGGCATTCTCAAGTCGATCACCTTTGGGCTGATCATCAGTTGGATCTGTTGCTATAAAGGGTTCTACACGAGGCAGAGCGCCGAGGGGCTTGGGAGTGCGACGACGGAGGCGGTGGTGTTGTCGTCGGTACTCATCCTTGTAGGGGACTATATTTTGACGTCGCTGCTGCTCTAGAACCGTAAGGGGTGAGGCGTGAGGGGTGAGGCGATTTCAAAGAAGCGAAGTTCTGTACCCCTTACGCCTGACGCCTTACGCCTCACGGAACACGCATGATTAAGCTGGTTGGTGTCGAAAAGAAGTTAGGTGGGCAGCCGGTGCTGCAAGGCGTCGATCTCTCGATTCCTGTCGGCAAACTCACAACCATTATCGGTCGTAGTGGAGAGGGCAAGAGTGTGCTTCTCAAGCACATGATTGGACTCTTGCAGCCAGATCGCGGCAAAGTGTGGGTCGGCGACGTGGAGATTTCCCGGATGTCGGGCACGCCCTTGAACGATGTGCGAAAAAAATTTGCGATGCTCTTTCAGGGGGCCGCGTTGTTCGACTCGCTTTCGGTCTTCGAGAACGTGGCGTTCCCGTTGCGGGAGAAATTGCGTATGAAAGGCCCGGAGGTAGGGCGACGGGTCGAGGAGAAGCTAGAGGAAGTCGGGTTGGCGGGGATGGGGCACAAGTTTCCCGCTGAGTTGAGCGGTGGCATGCGAAAGCGGGCTGGATTGGCGCGCGCATTGATCATGGAGCCGGAGATTATCCTCTTCGATGAGCCGACGACCGGGTTGGACCCGTTGATGGCGAAATCGATTCACGACTTGATCGTCACCATGCATCGGCGGTTCGGCTTTACGGCGATCATGGTCAGCCATGAAATTCCGGAGATCTTCGGGATTTCCGATTGGGTGGCAATCCTACGAAAAGGCAAGATTGCGTTAATGGCCACGGCTGCTGAGTTCCAGCGGACCACCGATCCAGAGATTCAAGAATTCATCTCAGTCGGTGGGACGGTGGCGCTACCGGGATCGCTCGTCGGTTAAGTGAGAGGGGAGTAGCAAGGATGGAAAAAACCAAGTTGGAGCTGGTGGTCGGTGTGTTCGTGCTCGTCGGGATGTTGTGTCTCGGCTATTTGTCGATCAAGCTTGGCAAGCTTGAATTGATCGGCGGCGATGTCTACGAAGTCGAGGCGCAGTTTACCAGCGCATCGGGGCTCAAACCCGGTTCGGCAATCGAAATCGCCGGCGTCGAAGTCGGCAGGGTCCGAGGGATTACGCTCATCGAAGATCGCGCAAAAGTGAAACTGGCGGTCAACAACACCGTCAAACTCTATACCGACACCTTTGCATCCATCAAGACGCGAGGCATCATCGGAGAGAAATTCTTGGCCCTGTCTCCAGGAGGGGGCGGTGATCCGCTCAAGCCGGGTGATACGATACGCGATACCGAAGCGGGCCTCGATCTTGAGGAGTTGGTGAGCCAGTATGTGCATGGCAAAGTAAAATGAGCGAGACTGGCGGGATGGGCGGGACAAGCGAGACGCGAGGGTTTGAAGTTCGAGGTTTTCGGAACTCCGAACCCCGTCGCGTGTTTCGCACCAGTCTCGCGCTTCACGCGCCACGGTTTGATACAGGAGGAGGATACATGGAGACCCAGAGATCTGCCGTGACACAAGGGCAGAGATGGAGTTGGGGTGGGCTCGCAAGCGGGACAGTCTGTTTGCTGTTGTTGCTTGGCGGGGTCACGGTTCAATCGGCAGTGGCGGGTGGCGCGACTGAGGCGATGAAAGGCACCATCGACGCGACATTGAAGATCGTCGAAGACAAGGAACTCAAACAGCCTGGGAAAGCTGAAGAACGCCGGCGGCGATTGGAAGAGGTTGTCGGGGATCGGTTCGATTATCAGGAAATGTCGAGACGGGCTCTGGGGGCTCCCTGGAATACGCTGTCCGACAAAGACAAAGAAGAGTTTGTCGCATTGTTCAGGACGCTCTTGATCAATTCCTACGCCGACAAGATCGAAACCTATTCCGGCGAAGGTGTGCAGTATCTCAATGAACGGACGGAGAAGGACTATGCCGAAGTTAGGACAAAGGTGCTAACCGGCAAGATCGAAATCCCGCTCGACTACCGCTTGCTCAACAAGGGCGACGAGTGGCGGGTATATGACGTGGTGGTAGACGGTGTCAGCTTAGTAAATAATTACAGAGGACAGTTCTCGAAGATCCTCCGTACTTCAACCTTCGCCGACTTGGTGGACCAGCTTCGCAAGAAGTCCAATAAGACGAACGCCCCATAGTTCCCTCCATGAATTCTATGACAACCCTGCGTGGCCTCATCGCAGTTGCCCTCGTGTTCCTTGTCACGAGTGCTATCGCGATGCCGGAGCATGCGGGAGCTGGCGTCGAATACTTCCCAATTCCTGCCGTGTCCACCAGCAAGAACGATGGGAACGATGCGGGGCTGATTGTCCCGATTCTGAAGACTGACTCTGATGGAGAGCTCAAATACATCCTCGCCCCGATGCTCATTCATAATTCCATCGTTGGGATGCGCGGGGCGATCAATCTGTTTCAATACGAGCCAGGTGGGCGAGAGATTCGGCTCATTGTATCGGCCGCGGAAAAGATCGAGCGCAGGCTGACATTCAGTTACACCGATCCGGCTTTCAGTCAGGGGCGCTACTCATTGAACTTTGGCGCCTCGTTTTTCAAAAATGCCACTGCTCGGTTTTTCGGTTTAGGGGAGGCGACATCGGAGTCAGGGGAAACGAATTACACCGCTCGTGAAGGACGGGCGAACTGGCGATTTGGAGTTCATGTGAATGAGGTGACGCAGATTGCCGTTGGTCAGCGCTTTCGTCAAGTGAGTCTGCAGAGGGGCGCAACGGAGCTTCCATTTACGGGCGATCAGTTCGGCGGCGTTGACGGCGTTCAAGGAGAGACATTCATCCTCGGGCACCGCGCAACGTTCTTTTACGATACGCGGAATAACCTCGTCTCGCCGACCGATGGGATGGCCGTGACGGCGTATGCAGAAGTGAACCAGAATATCCGCAACGGCGATCATCCCATATATTCCCGCTATGAACTCGAGGTGAAGAAGCTGTTTCCAAGTGAATCGAAGCGCGCGATTCTCATCGTACGGGCGAACCTTCAGGCGACGATCGGGACGCAAGTGCCATTTTTTGAACAAAGTTCCTTGGGCGGGCAAAACAATCTTCGTGGATTCGGCGTCGACCGGTTCATCGATAAGCATCTCCTGGCGTTCAGCATTGAGCAGCGTATTCATCTGGTGCGGACAAGGATTGCGGGCACCACCGCGGATTTTGAAATTGCGCCATTCCTGGATACCGGGCAGGTTTTCAATGACTACAAGGACGTGACCTTTACGAACTACCGTATGACCCCGGGTATTGGATTTCGTGGAATCGTTCGCCCCAATGTCGTCGGGCGGGTCGACTACGGCTACAGCCGAGAAGGGGGCGCGATCTTTGCTGGGCTGGACTTTCCGTACTGATGGATGGATACATCAATACGAAAAATTCCCCCCACTCTTGAGGGATAGCCAGGCGCCCCGTTCCATACTATCCTGCGAAGAACATGATGGCTTTTGGGAAGCAACAGGTCTGGCGGGACAGTCCTGAACGTACTGTTAATTGCCTGCTCACGAAGGTAAGCCGGCAGCGCGGAGCGGATACGCGCGTCATCGAAAGCATAGCGACGGTGTTAAGCGCACTACCCCTGACTACTTGGAAGCAGGAGTAGTGGTGAACATCCGATTATCGGTGGCGGTGTATCGAGTAGTCTTTGCCGCATTCTTCCTCTCCCTTTTCCTCAAGCCTGTACTGGTTCGGGCGGAGGGGTTCGGTCCATTTCCAGTCAGAAACTTCCAGCCCTTCCAGCAGATGGTGTTGAGTCTTCCTGGCGACCGTGCAGCCGTCGTGAAACCTGGTACGGTGGATGTGCGGTTGGAACTTGCCGAGACCGCCAGTATCTATAACGAAAATTCGCCGCAGACTAATCTAAACGTAAAATTTGAAACCCTCAGATCCGGCCTTTTTCTTCGTTATGGCGCCATGGACAGATTGGAGCTCGGGCTGGAAGTCCCGGTGCTCTACCGGTATCAGGGATTTATGGACGGAGCCATTACTGCGACTGAGCGGGCAACGACTGGCTTGAATCCGGCACGAGCCGCATTTAAGAACAGCAACTTTTTGTTTCATACCACTCGGAACGGACAAACAATGATGAATGGAGGTCCGGGTGCGATGGGGATAGGGGATACGACACTGATGAGTAAGTATCAACTCCTGATGGAAGGGGCAGCGATGCCGGCTGTTTCGCTCCGCGGCGCAGTGAAGTTGCCGACGGGGGATCAATCCGCTTTTTTTGGAAGCGGGAGTCCGGATTTCGGATTGGGTCTCGCTGTTGAGAAACTCGTGGCTGGCCGATGGATACTCTATGCGAACGTGACCGGAGTTGTCCCGACAGGCACCATCGCAGGCTTAGGCCTGCGGCCCACTCTGTCCGGGCTTGCCGCCGTCGAATATCTGTGGTCAGAGAACCTGTCCATCACGGCCCATTTTGACTTCTATACGTCGCCGTTTTCCGGGACCAACTCAGCTGTATTAGACCATGGTGTGACAGAATCAGTCCTGGGATTTAGCTATCGTGTGGCTCCGCGCTTCCTGTGGCAAGTGTACGCAGTCGAGAATCTCGACTTTATTAGAGGGAGTGCCGCAGACTTCACGGTTTCAACGGTATTTACCTATCGGTTCGAATCAGGCTTGAGTCGTCAATGAGCTGAGGTCCACAGCTAAGCACTTGACAACATAGGGCCTCCGTGTAAAACTCCCTCTTGCCAGCGGTTAGGCTGCCACGTTACTTCGCCAATGCTTATCTGGGCTCAGCTCGTTGTTACAGACGTACGCAATGACGTAAAGGAGCATTCGTCATGTCAATCTTAAAGACCATTCAAGGCCCAGCCGATCTGAAGCGGCTGTCACCAACGCAATTTCCTGCTTTGTGTCAGGAGCTGCGCGAGCAAATCATCGACGTGGTGTCCAACGTCGGAGGGCACCTCGCATCGAATCTCGGAGTGATTGAACTCACAGTGGCATTGCACTCCCTGCTCAATCCTCCAAAGGATAAGATTGTATGGGACACGAGTAATCAAGCCTATGCGCATAAACTACTTACCGGGCGTCGGGAGCGATTTCACACACTTCGTCAGTACGGAGGGTTGAGCGGGTTCACCAAACGCGAAGAGAGCGTCTACGACACATTCAACGCAGGCCATGCGGGAACCGGTGTATCAGCGGCCTACGGTATGGCTCAGGCGCGTGAGCAGTTGAAACAGCGACACAAGGTTGTCTGTATTGTCGGCGACGGCGCCATGACGGCTGGCATGACGCTGGAAGGCCTGCACCATGCCGGAGGGTTGGGGAAGGATTTTCTGGTCATTCTGAACGACAACCAAATGTCCATCTCGAAGAACGTAGGGGCCATTTCCTCTTATTTGAACCGGACCTTCACCGGCGAGTTTTATGGCAAGATGCGGGAGGAAACAGGACAACTGTTG
>JANNXZ010000209.1:0-9542 GCA_031409835.1 Nitrospirota bacterium | reverse complement strand
CCGGCCATCTCGATCAGTTTCTTGTAGCCCCGCGCTTGTTGCATGACATGATCGAGAAACAGGTCGTGACTCTTGTTCCGCGCCGGCGCGAGATTCTCCCGATCCAATACCGGACGAATGTTATCGGTCAGCACCAGCGCGGCCTTCTCACCCAAGATCTTCTTCACTTGCGGCTGTGCGTCTTTGTTTCCCGCGTAGATCAACGGGAGCTTGTAGGTCGCCCCGAACCGGGGGCGTGGCTCCGCTGCAGAAATGTACTCCGCCATCTCGACCACATGGGTGACCGCCCCCCCGTCCGTCCCACCGGACATCAGGATCATGTCCGGCCGCATCGTACGAATACGCTCGATCTTTTCATGCGGCAGACGGCCATCGTTCGACGCCAACACATCGATGACGATCGCCCCCGCCCCGAGCGCGGCCCGTTGCGCGCTTTCACCCGTCATGTTTTGCACAACCCCGGTCACCATCATTTGTAACCCGCCACCTGCGCTGCTGGTAGAAATGTAGATATCGATACCGGTCTTCGCATCGCGACAGGGCGTGATAATTTTGTCACCGTCAAGAATTTTCCGGCCGGAGAGTTCTTCAATTTCCGCAATCGCGTTCAACACCCCTCGCGTCACATCTTCGAACGGCGCTTCCACTGTCGTCGGCGCTTCACCTCGATAGGTTTGCCGGTATTCGTCACCGACCTTCTCGATCAGAATGGCTTTGGTCGTGGTGCTGCCACAGTCGGTGGCCACGATCACGTTGAGGGGATGGGCGGTCTTTGTCGGCTCTTGGGACGCCATCAGCGACCTGCCCGACTTTGGGTACGTGTTTCGTGAAACGTGAAACGTGAAACGTCTGCCATCCGGAACGAGATCCGCTTCACGAAGGATGCTTCATGAGCGACAGGCTTTCCGCGTGTCGTTTCACCTTTCACGTTTAACGTTTCACGTCCGCAAGTCATTGAACGGAGGCTCCCTGAGGAGCCTGGGGAGGAGCTTTGCGGGCAGACTTCGTTTCAATGATGGCGATGAGACGAGAGATCGTATCGCGTCGTTCGAGCAACCGGGCCACTTGCTCGACTTCTTTCGCCTGAAAAGCCCATTCAACGATGGGGGTCAGGAAGTAGAGCGCCTGACTGCCGAGAAAATTCATGGGACCGAGAGATTCCAGGAACACCGTGGCAGGAGCAGCCATGCCTCGTTTTACTACCGCATCGGCCACCCGTTCAAGCAGGGCAAGGTCTTCGGTCGTGAACAGCTCAGGCCCGGATTTGGTTGAAAAGGCATGGGAAATCTCCGCGCGGACCTTGTCCCATGTTTCCGCCACTGATTCCTTGGAGAAAGAAGTCATAACTGTGTGGAAAGGCAGCCAAAATCGACTAGCGAGCGGCATTATATGGAGAGGGTGAAAGAGAGTCAATGAAAGGAGAGGAAGGAGCGGCCAGGTGCCCTTCTTGCTCGCAGAACGCGCACGATAGGAATGTGCTCGTTCGATGCGCGCAGTAAAGGGCCGCCTTGGCCACTTCTTTAAAGAAGCGTAAGGAGAAGTACGCAGCCCTCCCCAGGCTAATGGTACGTCGCAGTGGAAGATCAATCAGGCCCCGTCTCGGAAGAGAGAACGAGGGAGCCTGGGAAGATCATTGGATGACGGTCAGCCGATTCGCAAGTGAAGGGTAGCTTGACCATTCCCTTCGGAACGGTCGGAACTAATATCCCCGCCCGGTGCTGCCGCCGCGTCCCATGCGATCCAACGGGAGCGCCTCGTATCGTGCCTTCATATCCGGATGCTCATTAAGGTAGCCTTTGACCGCCGCCTCATCGGCGAAGATCTCCGGACTGCGCTTTCGATACTCTTCGACCGTGAGATCATACTTCGCCAAGAGCTTGCCGAGTTTCGTATGGATATCCGCGCCCATTTCCTTCATCTGATCAGCTGATGGCCGCTGCCCCTCTTTAAACATCCCTCCACCCTGAAAGTAGTTCGACATCATCTCGCCGATCTCAATGCGGGCCTTCACGAACTTTTCCACCTCAGCCGGTTCTGCCGCAAAGCCAATACCTGATAGCAGCAGGATACCCAACGAGATTCCGATGATATTACGCGCCAGATTCATAGACATGGACTCCTTGAAAATTATGGATAAGAAATTCGTCTCGCGGAAACAGCAGCCATCATAGCATCCCGGCAAGGCAAAAATGGAGGGGATTGGAAGAACACCCACGTTGGTCCTGTGCTCCCGGAACGCGCGCAATCGAGGATCAACCAGGCTACCCTGTAAAGAGAAAAGCAAGCGAGATCGGAGAGATCATCTGTAATCTCGTTCGACGGCCGCACATCACAACGTACAACCCGGAAGTTCACGAATCTTCAGTTTTCCCAGTGCCAGTTCTGCTAGGATGGCGGCGCGTGATTGATGGACCGGCGAAATCGATAGAAAGGACGTGTATCTTGAATACAACGAAACTTATTGCCGCAAGTATCACAATTGCTCTGATCGGGCTCCCGACCTTCTCCTTTGCGAAGGCGAGGGGCGGAGGATATGGTGGCGGATATTCCAGCGGCTCACGGAGCAGTGGCGCCCCAGGGAGCATGGGCAGCCGTGGATCACGCACCTATGAGCAGAACGGAGCGAAGCCGATTGAACAGTCGGTCACTCCAAAACCATCCGCTGCTACGCCACCATCAGCGTCCAACAGCCAGGCTCCAATGGCTCAACCAACGTCTACGAGGCAGCCCTCGTTTATGCAGCGCAATCCCCTGTTGGCTGGTCTCGCAGCCGGCATCGCCGGATCATATATCGGCAATATGCTGTTCGGAGCAACGAACAGCAGCGCGAGTACCACCGATGCTGGCGAGCAGGTTGGCGAGGCCGCCACGACTGCCGGATCCTCCAGCTCCACTGGAATACTCCTTATTCTCATGCTCTTGGGAGCCGGAGCGTTTTTTTATTTCCTGAAAGTACGGCGGCCTGTCCCTGATTTTTCTGGAATCGTGCGAAGCAGCGCAGTTAGCGGCAGTCTGTTAACAGAGCCTTCCAGCACAACCCTCCAGCCCACGGCGGTAGTCAGCGACGTCACCTCTGCTGACAAAGCTGCCTTTCAACAAGTGCTGACCGATATTCAAACGGCCTGGAGCAACCAAGACCTGGCTGGATTACGGCGATCCGTTACACCGGAGATGCTGTCGTATTTCAGCACCGCCTTGGCCGAACAGACCAGTCTAGACATTGCAAATCATGTCGAGGACGTGGTGCTTGTACAGGCAGATGTCCGGGAAGCCTGGATCGAAGACACGACGCAATACGCAACAATCGGACTTCGCTGGAGTGCCCGCGACTACACCGTATCCTTGACCAAGCGGCGAGGAGAACCAGGGTATCTCGTCGAGGGCAGCGAAGAAACGACTGCCGAATCCAGCGAAGTCTGGACCTTCATGCGATATCAGAACGGGAAATGGTTACTCACTGCGATTCAGCAATAGGAGAGAATGGGGAACCTGGCCACCCTCCTGCGCATCGAACGCACACGATAAGAATGTGCTCGTTCGATGCGCGCAGCAAAGGACAATCTCGGCCACTCATCTTGAGACGGATGCACAGACAAGGTGCCTGCCTTCATCGTGTTCTCGTCACATCGCAGCCCGATTCAAGGCACAAGGTCAGACAATGGCACTGCCATTTCACCATTTTATCTAGCTTTTCTGGTTCATTGGGCCAAATGAGCCAGAAAAACCAACCGTCAACAGCGAGAGACTGACTGATCGGGGCATCCGCCCGCTCAGTTCGCTATGGCAACGGTATTTGTGGTACAGTATTGGTTCAATACTGACGACGCCCCCATGGGATCGTTTATATAGCTCAGCTGTTCCTCCGTCAACGACATGCCAACTTATTTTGTGCCAATTCGAGCCCAGCCGCCGTGGACGCACACGTTGATATCTCCGCAACAGCGGGTAGGCAATAAAAAACCGGTAGTTATTTTTCACTCCATAACAGAATACAGGGAGAGACCATGACCACGAAGCCCGTGAAGCCCGTACAGCCCAGAACAACCACGGCCTGGGTTCGCATTCCTGATGGCACGAAGGTCAAGCACCGGCACGAAGGACATGTCGGATTCATCGATGGGCTCACCGAGATCGTCAGCGGACCCAACCGGAATCCAGATGGAAAGACGCAATATCGCATGAATATCGGGGCGCCAGATCGGCAGCTCGTGACCGAAGGCGACTTGTCTATCTTAATCGACGATGAGGACCTCGTCATCATGCTGCGACAGAAGGCGCCCTATCGCCGTGCTGTCACACAATCGCTGCACAGCGTGCTGGCGCCGGATCGCTTCGTCAAACCGGCCTAAAAGTAGCCGCGCACACGACTGGCGGAAAACGCGCGATCTGCAGAATCAGAGCATGTACGTCGCGAGTGTCCTACCTATCGCGAAAATCGGAGTCGATCATGACAGAAACCTGCTACGCCAGAGGCCAGAAAGTTATCTTGGTCACCAGCCAGATCAAGAATGGTACATGGTTGTGCAAGTTTTCCATTCCGGGGTTCAGCCATCTTGACGGCGGCCTGCACGGACAAGCTTCATCGAAAGGCCATAAGACGGAATGGGAAGCGAGAACTGATGCGTTTCAGCGCGCCAAGTTGATCCTGGATGGGCCACAAGACATAATACAGCGACCCCCTCTAGAAAAGGCCTAACCCGCATTATTCTTAACGCGGCTTTCGCGAAATCACAGAGAAGATGTTCCTCTGACCACCTCTAGCCTCTAACCCAGTACCTCTCGCCTGAGCATCGGTCGTTGCCGTAGGAATATTTGCGAGTAATGAAGCGCGTTATGCCCAAGTCCGGTGAACTTCGCTGATGTGCTCTACCCCACCCACAGCGCTGATTTCCCAGCGAACGTCATCCGGGATTGCGACCACCCGCAACTCTGCGCCATGGCCATTGGCAGTCCCACCGAGTTCCTCCACGACTTGGGCTAGCTTCAAATCGTCGCGTGGGATGAGTTTTCCACACTGATTGAGGCTCGGCTCTCTCGGCGTCGCCGCCTCGGGCCAGTAGGTGCCGAGATCCGTTTCATTGAGCGCGTCCTGCTGGCCTAGCTCACGCAATCGTAGAAACGCCTGATGACTCACACAAAAGCTGCCGTAACTCTTATTGATCACAATCTTTTTCATGGACCGATCCTTTCTGCTTCGTCAAGGTTCTCGCTGTCGCGCTTTTCATGACCGGGCCGTGCATCAGCCCCACTTCCCTGACAATCAGCCTGCGCCGTTCGTCAGGCTACCTTTACCGGATCTGCATACTTATTCGTGTAGTTCCCGGACCAATGGGAATAGCGTCGGTTCGCCCAGGTATTGACTTCGGCATTCTCAGTTGTGCCATATCGCTTTGCCAGCACAGCAGTGAATGAGACTAGATTCCCCTCGATCTCCAGAAGATCCGCATCCGTGATCTTGTCCCATTTCGCTTTGAGTGGCGCCTTGAGTTGACTCCAAAACGCTTTGAATTGCTCCTGATTCATGTGGCACTCCTTTCTCGCGTGACTGAATAGACACGTAGACTCACAGAATGACCGATTCATCCTATCGGCTGGGCACAACCACTGCGCTCGTCAGAGACAGCGATGGTGGGCACGCAGAACGTGCGGCAACCAATGGGAACTCTGGCGTAGAAGCGGCGGAGACTGGAGAATCAGACGCACGGAACGTGGCAGGGAATGCTGTGCGAGAGATGGGACAGTCGGCGTAGCTCAGTACGTCGGCACCTAGCCTACAGGGCACAGAGGGGAGGAGTCAATGCGAGAGAGACAGGAACTGGCTCTGTCGACAGAGTGTCGAAGGTCCGCACGTGTGGGACAAGCCCGGTCTCTCTGGTTGGTCTGGTTAGTTTCGTTCAACCAAACACACGAGACAGACCAGACAGACCAAATGAACAAGACAGACAGGCCGCTATACATCTGGAATCTGCCAGTCAATCGGAGCCAACCCGGCACCGGCAAGGTCTCGGTTGATCTGCGAGAAACACCGGCATCCATAAAACTTTCTGACTGACAAGGGCGAGGGATGCGCGGTTGCAATCACAGTGTGATGTGATTGTGTGATCAACAGCCGTTTTTTCTGGGCTTCGCGTCCCCATAGCACGAAGACCACCCGTGTCTGCTTCGCCACAACCCATTCGATAATACGATCGCTGAATCGCTCCCAGCCTTGTCCCTGGTGAGAATTGGCTTGGCTGGCCCGGACCGTGAGGACCGTGTTCAGCATGAGAACGCCCTGTCTAGCCCAAGGTTCCAAATACCCGTTATTGGGAATCCGACATCCGACATCGTCATGGATTTCCCGATAGACGTTTCGCAACGAGCGGGGCAGAGGCCGAACAGTCGGCTGCACAGAGAAACACAGACCATGCGCATAGCCAGGGGTAGGATAGGGATCCTGGCCGACAAGCACCACGCGGACTTGGTCATAGGACGTTGAGGCCAATGCGTTGAAGATGTCCTGACGGGCCGGCAGGATTGTCTGCCTACCGGCCAGTTCCCTCTCTAGAAATGCATCAAGCGCGCGATAATACGGCTTGCGTGTCTCTTCTTTGAGGAAGGATCGCCAGCCTGGGGGAATGGGAGGGAGCATGGGAGGAACTGATAACACAGAGCCGACTGTAATACTGCCACAAAATGAAGCCCCCTACTTGATCCACTCCCTTGTGCAGACCATTCCGTCAACAGACTGTTTCTAACGTGACGGACTCCCCCGTTTTGATTTCCTGCTAGGACGCGCCGCTCACAATCTCCTGATAATAAGATTCCAGTATGAGCGCGCGGGCTGATTCAACAATCACCAACTGGCGTTGATCCAAGGTATTGGCGCAATACAGATAAACCATCTCTTCTGACTGACCGAGTTCGACATGCAGCTGGCGGTCATCTGGCTCCTGGCGCGTGGTCTCTTTGAGAAGGCGCTTATTGTAAAGTTGTTCCCAGACGCGCTGCGCGGAAGGCCAATGGTTCTCATAGAGCGGCGCGTCAGAATCGATTGAACCGACCTTCAGCTGAGATCGATCGAACGGACGGCCTTCGTCTGACTCCGGCGATTCATCCCAGACAATCTGACGCGACGCGCCCCTCCCCAACACATAGAACGGTCCGTCGTCGGCAATTTCTTCGATGAGACGATATCGAATCAATTCCGGCTGTTCGATCAGGCCAAGATCCCGTGCAGCTAAGGCCCGCTGCAACGGAACTCGTCTTGCCAACTGACGGGTCTTCTCAAACACGATCATGCGACCCCTTTGGACCAACGATGCGCTAAGCCGATCCAGTCGTACGCTGATGCCCGTTCGCCGCTCAAAGTCTGCTTGCTGGTGACCCTCTCCGGCACGGTCGAACGTACTCCAACTTCGACTGGGAATGCCCGGGTCCTGTTCAGCTTGCACGAGAGCATGCGTGGCAAGGATTAGATCGTAGGAGCGAGTGGGCGCCGTGTGATCGAGATCGAGACATTCGAACCGTACGTTGGTCAGGCCAAGTGCCTTCGATTGTTCTTGCGCTCGCACAATCGAGTCCGGTGAGCGATCGATCCCAACGAAGATCTTGTCGGGATACTGCCTCGCATAGAATGTCGTGAGGATACCGACCCCACAGCCTACATCCAGTATGGACCGGGCTTCATCGATGCGATCTGCTACACGCGTGCCGATGGCCAGATAATAGTCGTACTGTTGGCTGTAGAGTACCGGCAGGATGTTTGAATGGGCGGTGGCATCGTAGAACGCGACCTCGTCAGCAGAAGATCCACCACGCTTCTGCTCCACCTGCCGATGCAGTGCTGCGATCTCGGTCGGTGAAAGGGCTTCCCTCTGCCACTGGAAATAGGCCTCGTCCGACGTGAACTGCCTGAGACCCCACCAGGCCAAGTGAAAATGGAGCGATTGCAACAGTGAGTCGCTGGTCATTGATAAAGCCTCGGCACGCCTGCTCAAAACGTTTTCCAGCGAGGCCGCAAGGAGCACGAACCGCGAGGCGTACGCGGTGAGGGTACGTGAGTGGTTCGAGCGACTGAGAACGAAGCTGGAAAGCGTTTTCAGCAGGCGGCTACGGTCTCTTGAGCATGATGGCATCAAAGTACGCCTCCGGCACGGGATGCGGATAGCGCAGCTGTCCCGACCCGAAGCCAACATACTTTTCACAGGTTAACTGCTCAAGGCCGATCGGACCCTTGGCATGGAGCCGCGAACCACTGAGCCCGATATCGGCGCCCATTCCATAGCTGTCACCGGCATTGAGCCGGGACGATGCATTGACGAACACCGCGCTCGCATCCACTTCGCGCGTAAACCGCATGGCCGACTCATAGCTCGTGGTCGCAATGACGGCGGTGAGACAGGGACCATGCGCCACAATGTGCGCCAAGGCCTCATCGATGTTCGCGACCATTTTGACCGCCAACACAGGCCCCTGAAATTGGGTGGACCAATCCTCTTCCTTGGCCGGAATGATCGAGGCATGACCGGTCATCGCCATTTGCCCCATGAGTGCCATCGTCTTGGGACAGGCCCGCACCTCGATCTTGAACTCTTCGAGCATGCGATTGACCAGCGGAGGCAAAAACTGCCGCCCGATCACCTGTTCTACGAGCAGTGTATCGAGCGAGTTCGATGCCATGGCCTTCTGTACCTTGGAATTGATCGCCACGTTCTGAGCCATCGGCATATCGGTGTCGGCATCCACGTACATATGCGTGAGGCCCCCGTCGTAACACAGCACCGTCATCTTCGCCTGCTCGATGACGGCTTTCCGGAGACCTGACCCGCCACGCGGGATAATCGCGTCGAGACTTTTTCCCGCACGAATCAACTCAACCGCCACCTCTTTTTCTGGACGGTCAATGATGATCCATGCCCCGGACGGCACCCCACTCTGTTCCGCGGCTTCGCGCAGTCCTATTCCAATAGCGTGCTGTGTCAGGCCCCACTCCGGCGCGCCACGAAAGACACACAGGTTACCCGACTTGAAGCACAGCGCGATCGACTCCACCGTCACGAGTGGACCCAGTTCTGATACGACGCCGATCACCCCGATTGGGACGCGGACACGGCTGACTTGCAATCCGTCAGGCCGTTCCCATCGTGAGGTGACGGCGCCGACCGGATCGGGCTGATCTGCGATCATGCGGAGACGATCGGCCATCTCCTTGATATCGTCCGCAGTCATGCGCAGGCGAGCTACAGCGGCTTTCATTCGGTCCTTCATGACATCGGCCTCGAAGGACTTCCCAACTGCATCGACATCCTTCTCGTTCGCCGCCAGAATTATTTCTTCGTCAGCCGCTAATCGATCCGCCATTGCCCGCAAGGCTTTCTCTTTAACAGGACCAGATAGCGGTGCGAGTGCTCTGGCCGTACTACGACAATCTTTCAATAGCTTATCAATATAGAGCTTAACTGGAACTTCAGGCATCTTAACCCTCATGCAAGGTGAGACGTCAAATACAAAATGCGCTTCACACAGTGAATGCCGCACAATGAGCAGGGACTATAGCATGC
>JANNXZ010000208.1:0-3877 GCA_031409835.1 Nitrospirota bacterium | reverse complement strand
CTCTCTTTATCGCGGCCCAAGAAGGGCATCGTGACGTGGTCGCCCTGCTATTGGATCGTGGCGCGGACATCAAGCAAGTACGGTTGGGCAACAATGCGACCCCACTCTTCGTCGCAGCGGGCAAGGGGCATCGGGAGATCGTGGCACTGCTATTGGACAAAGGGGCGGAGGTGACACCGGTGACGACGAACGGATGGACGGCTCTCCATGTCGCCTCACAACAAGGACACCGGGAGATCGCGGTCATGCTGTTGATGAAGGGAGCAGACAAGACGGCGAAGGATGCCAAAGGCCTACGACCGGTCGATCGCGCACGCGAAAAAGGCCACGCTGCGCTGGTACTTTTGCTGGAGCCGTGAGCACGTAGGGTTTGGAGGCGCGCCGCTTCCGAAACAACTACTTTTCTGGATTTCGCGCTGCCATAACCGCCGACGCAAACTTCAGGAGGCTTGCCCGTTCTTCGTCGTCCAACGCCAACAGCAGATGAGCTTCCTCGCCATGCATGAGACGCAAACTCAGGAATGGCTCTTCCTGGCGCTTTTCCTTGTTGTCCCACATCGCATCAATCAGCTGAACTTTGTCCAACTGGCCGACCGACAGCACGTCGTAGCGAAAGTAGGAATCGCCAATGACCATGTCGAACAGCACGTTGCCGGCAGTGAGGAGCAGAAGATTGAAGCGTCCTTGATCTTCGTAGCCCTCCGGCAAAAACTTGTTGATGTGGCAACGCGCGACTTTGCGATCCCCTAACGCTGCGCGAATCTTTTCCTTCAACTCGGGGTAGTCGATCTGCATGGCCTTTTCATCGAGCCCCGTCGCCGCCGCAGCGGCATTCTGCGCCTGTTCAAAAATCTCATCCGCTGACATCAAACCTGCCATCTGTGTAGTCCCTTCATCCGAACGGTGTTAACTTGTAGCACGCCGGGCCTTCACAGCCCTGGCGACGCCGACCAATCCAAGGCCGGCCCACGCAAACTCCAAGAAAATGAATCCAACCCGCTGATCCTCAATCGCAACGATCCCTAACAGCAACGACCCGACGATGTTCAACGCGAGATATCCCGCGTGCAGTTCACTCCAGACCCCACCCTGAATCAGGCCATAGGCAGACAGCACCATCAGGGCGCCCAGCACGGATATGAGCTGTAGTAGCATGACGCACCCCGTCTAGGCCTCGCCCACGCGCATAACCAGTGTGTACCGTAACTGGCTACCCATCCCGATATCAAGGGGATCTTCACAGTGAAGAGTGGCCGCTACTTGGCGAGCAGACGATGGGAAAACCGCGTGGCACCGGCCTCATCGAGCACTGTGACGTCAAATGAAGACTTCGTGACTCGAATCAGGCCAAAATTCATGTACCCGGCTTCATTCATCAATGTGGTCGGACGCAACTCCACCCTGGCCGGTGTCAGTCGGCCAGGGGCGGCAGACAACGGACCAACCACAAACTCATGAAAGTCAGGTGTCCCATCACCGTTCGGATCGTACGCATTTGCCTGAACATAGTGAACATCGCCAGCCAGGAACACCACGTTCTTCATCTTCCGGTCGAGAATACGGTCCACAATCACCTGCCGCTCACGCTCGAATCCAGTGCCGTCCGCCCCTCCGGCCCAACCATCGTTCCCAGGGACGGCTACGCCACCTCCCTTCGAAATGGACAGAGGCACCGTGGTCACAATTACTTTCCATGTCGCAGTCGACTCGGTAAGCCCGCTCAGCAACCATTGGAGCTGCGGTTCTCCCAACATCGTTTTCGCCGGACCATCCCGATCGGCGTTCAAGCTCCGATACTGCCGCGTATCCAGGATGAACACTTCGAGATCTGCCCCGGCACGCACCGTTCGATAGAGCCGCTGGGGATCGTCAGACACTACGCGGATCGGCCAATACTCGCGCAAGGCCTGACGCCCCGCAGGCATCTGGCTGTCAAAAGGCCCGGCAAAGTTATTCCGCACTTCATGATCGTCCCAGACCACAGAGACCGGAACGCTGCTGAGGAACCGCCGCAGCGCCTCCGCACCACGTTGATAGCGATGACGAGCACGGTACTCGCCCAGGGTCGTCGCTAGAAAGTCGGCTCCAGGCTCGTTAGGAGGAGACGGACACAGGCTGTCGCTGTACATCGTATCGCCGAGAAATAGAAAGAAGTCGAGCTGTTGAGCGCGCATCACGTCGAAGATGGGGTATCCGGCAGCGCCACGCCTACAGCGCCCCTGGCCACCCAGATCGCCGCTCCATGCAAAGGTCACCGGGACATGACTCTTCACATCAGGGAGCGTCGTAAACTCCCCTCGCGCCGCCACCCGTGCTTCAGTCGGTATGCCTTCATGCCCCTTCGAGCCAGCAAACACATACCATCGATATCGTGTGGCTGGTATGAGTCCCTCAAGGGGGATCGTCAGGGTGAAGTCTGTTTCCGAGCCGGTCGTGAATCGCGACGTCCTCGCCACAGGAGCGACGGCTGTCCCCATCTTCGAGACGAAATCCCAGACAGACACCGGCGCCCACTCGACTTGCACCATCATTGGTCCATCAGTCCGCAGCCAAAGCAAGGCCGACTGGCTCGTCACATCCCCCACTGCAATCCCCTGGGGCAGTAAATTATTCGAAACAGCATCCGTCTCAACGAATGGACTCCCGGGAGGAAGCCCCTCTCGGGATGCTGACACGCAGCTGAACATAGCGGGTATCGAAGCAAGGAGAAGGAAGAGCAGACAGAAATGACGCATCGTGTAGAATGGCTTACCGGAATGGGGCCAACGCGTCAAGGTTAGGCCGATTGAATATCCGTCCCTCCCTCCTGCATACTGCTGTGACCAAACGGAGTACGCAATGCACGATCTGACCTGTATGATCCAAGGCTGCCAAGCCAGAGTCTATGCCCCAGCCGGCACCCATAGCATTTGCCGCACACATTTCTTGAATTATCTCACCTGGCGCCGCCGCAAAGGCCCACAGATGTTTATGAAGTATGCAGGAATGACGATGGAAGAACGAGACCCCCTCGTCGCCGAGTGGGCCAACACCATCCGCGTAGAAGAAGCCCCCACCGCCTCAGCGCCTAAAACCTAACGCTACCCTTGAGCAGCGACAGAACGCCACGCAAAGCGCTGCATGAAGACGTTCGTCTCTGAGAGCTAATTAGACATCGCTTTCCTCTCCGCTTGTGGAGTCAAAAAGATGTTTAAAGTATCTCTCAGGTGCATTGAGGAAATCGCGCGTCACGCGATAGTGGTCTGATTCACGATAGGCAATCTCTCGGATTGAATCCCCATCAAGGCTAAAGAGCACGGCACCAGGGTAGCTCAGAATAATAGGCGAGTGCGTCGCGATGAGAAATTGAGCATGCCCAGGGGTCTCGAGATCGTGAATGATTTTGAGGAACGAAAGTTGCCGTTGCGGTGACAGCGCGGCCTCCGGCTCGTCGAGGATATAAAGTCCTTGTTCGAAACGATTCGCGAAGAGCGAGAGGAAGGATTCACCGTGGGATTGCTCGTGCAGCGATTTGCCGCCGTACGCACGCAGATCGGATACCTGCTCGATGTACGTGGCAAAATTATAGAAGCTCTCGGCCCGCATAAAGAAGCCTTCGGTCGCCTTCGGAGCCCACGATAGTCGGAGAGCCTGCGCCAGCTCAGATCGGTCGGCGAAAACCTCCCGGTTATGGTCGCGGTTTCCACCCTCAGGATTGAATCCGCAGCATTCCGCGAGCGCTTCGAGCAACGTGGACTTTCCACTCCCATTCTCGCCAATGAAAAATGTGACATTGGTCCGAAACGCTACATCGATTCCTTGAGACAGCGCCTGGATGTTGAACGGGTATCGAGCTGGATCGAACTCCTCGGAGAGACTCACGACTCGCCGGAGGAAC
>JANNXZ010000207.1:0-3749 GCA_031409835.1 Nitrospirota bacterium | reverse complement strand
CACGTTTCATTCGATTGCGACGCCTGTGATGGCCAGCCAGATTCCAATCGTATCTATCTAATTTCCTTTCACTCGTCCGGACTGTAGAGAGGCGGCCAGCTTTATCCTCGCACGCCACCTCCTGCTCTCATCTATCGCCGTAAATTCCAACATGGAAGAGGCACGTTTCGAATAGTTGATCTTCACCTTGCACGCGATTAACATATTTGTTATTCTTCGACGGTGGATTACACGATCTTCTATTACAGCGATGTCGTGCAGGCCGAGATCCTGGACCTGCCCGATACGTTGGCGGCGAGATATATCGTGCTCACTCGACGAATGGTTGTGCTCGGCCCAAACTTGGGAACGCCGCATACCAAAGCCTTTGGTGACAGTCTGTTCGAGTTGCGACTGAAAGGCACCGAAGGGATTGCGCGGGTATTCTTCTGTACGCTGGTCGGCAAACGAATCGTCATGCTGCATAGTTTTATCAAGAAGTCTGACAAGACGCCTCTTCGCGAGCGTGAGATCGCTGAGGCGCGGCTGAAGGAGGTCAAACATGGATACGCATGATCAACTCGTCAAGAAGCTCATGCGCCGCCCGGGCGTGCGCGCAGAAGTGGAACGTATTGAGCGCGAAGAGTCTGTGCTGCTTGATGCCTTGCTCAAAGCGCGGCAAGAAGCGGGGCTTACTCAAGGACAGGTGGCAGCTCGAATGGGGACACACGCTCCCGCTATCGCTCGTCTGGAGCGGGCGCTTGCCAGCGGGAAGCACTCTCCATCGATTGCGACGTTGCGGAAGTACGTCAAGGCTTGCGGCAAGCGCCTGGTGCTCCGAGTCGCATGAGACGTTTGATCCGTTCGATCAAGCAGACAAATTGAGGAAAAAATAGGGGGCGTGTCATGAGACACGCCCCCTGAACTTAGGGTCGCCGGATGACTGAATCGGTTACTTCACTGCGTCAATGCTGGCGCCGAAGTTAATGTGGAACGCCGCTCCATTCATGACCAGAGCCGGCAGAGACTTGACCCCGGCTGCTTCGGCTTCTTTCACCCGTGATTTGTCCGTGCCGAGATGGACACTCTCCACTGTATACTTCGCCGGATCCAGGGCGTTGGCGACGCTGTTCTCGGCTGAGACGCATACGGGGCATCCTGCGTGATAGAAAATCGCTTTGGTTGTCATTGTAATCTCCTTTTAAATGTGACGGTTTAGGTAATGTTGTTGTATCGAAGACAGAGTAGAAAGCAGGCTCGCGTAGGCTCGCACTTCTCGGCTTCTCTGCCACCTTGTTGGATAACCTACTGACTCTCTGACAATGAAATCAATACAAAAATTACCGCCCCCTGCGTGTGAAGCGTCTCTCAGGTCTGTCTGGTCCATCTGGTCTATCTGGTCTATCTGGTCCGAGCCCACGACGAGACAGACCGAATAGACCAGACAGACCTGTCTAGCGAATGACCTGAATCGCTTTCCACCGTTCGGATCGATATCGCCAGAGTAGCAGTCCCATTCGGACAGTCCAATCCGCAATCATGGCGCTCCACACAAAGAGCACGTCAAGTGCAAGCCAAGGGCCTGCAATGACCGCGAGAGGCAAGCGGATTCCCCACATGCCGACCGTTGTCGCCAACATGATGAATCGAGTATCACCGGCTCCACGTAACGATCCGGCCAGGACCATGGTGAGGGCGAGCGGGACTTGGAGGATGGCGACGATGCGGAGGAACACCGTCCCGAGTTCGACGACGGCTTCGTCGTTGGTAAAGGTGCGCATGAGCATGTAGGGGAAGAAAAAAAAGAAGATGCCCATTGAGGCCATCGCGATACCGGCCAGGCGATTCGCCTCCCAGTTTTCCAATTTGGCCCGAACATATTTCCCCGCGCCGATGCTTTGCCCCACCATCGTGGCTGCTGCGATTGCGAAGCCATATCCCGGTAGGAACGACAGGGATTCGATCGACAGGCCGACTTGATGGGCGGCGTAGGTCACGGTGCCGTACATGAGAATTATCTTGGTATAGAGAATAATCCCTGCCTGTTGAAATATTCGCTCACCGGAAACTGACGCGCCAATTTGCCAGGTGGAACGCAAGAGATCGCGTCGCACGTGGAGCGATTTTCTCAAGAGCGTTCGGCTGGCCCAGAGGAGGTAGACCACGCCCGTTCCTTCCGCGAGACCGGCTGCCACGGCTGCTCCGGTGATACCCAAAGCAGGAAAGCCCCAGAGTCCATAAATCAGCGGATAGGCGATGGTCAGATACAGCAGATTCACCGCGATCAAGGCGTACATGGGAGTTTTAGTATCTCCGGTGCCTTGTATGATCGAAGAGAGGACCTGCAAGAAGATCGTGCAGGGAATGACCAGGAAGATGAAGTTCGAGTAGGGAAGGGCCAGCGCGATGACGTCGTGCTCTGCGCCCAACAGCTCCATGATGACACGATTCAGGGATAATCCAAGTATCACGAGTGCGCAGGACACGATGGCGGCCAATCCCAGTAAGTGCGTGGCGGCTTCTCCGACGTCTTTGGTGCGGCGAGCGCCCCATAATTGGGCGATGAGGACATTGGCGCCCACCGATAATCCGGAGACGAGCGTCGTGGCAATGAAGGCCAGCAATTGACCAAGTCCGACGGCCGCGATGGATGTGGCGCCGAGACCACCGACAAGGAAGACAGCAGCGATACCTTCTGTGCGTTGAAGCAGGGTGCTGACCGTGACCGGTAAGGCCAGGGTCAGGACGGACTTCCTGATTTGTGCAACGCGGGACGCCATAGCGGGCCATCCTAACAGGATGCTGACTGATAGGTTGCTGGAAAATACGTCAGTCTGTCTGGTTCATTTGGTCTGTCCGGTCTATTCGGTCTGTCTCGTGTATCTGGTTGAACGAAACTAACCAGATGGACCAGACAGACCGGATAGACCAGATGAGCCAGTCTCTCGCGGCTATTCTGGTGGACAAACATATGTCAGCCCGATTAGTGTCATCTCATTATGACTGATCTCAACGATCTCTCACCCGCGCCTGTTCCGAAGACCCCACGTCTGTCAAAGTCTAAATTTCTGTCTGGTCTTCAATGTCACAAGCGTCTGTACCTCGAAATCCATCATCCCTCTCTCGCGACTAAACCGGATGCAGCGACTCAGGCGATGTTCGATATGGGAACAGAAGTCGGGGAGTTGGCTCGAACTCGCTTTCTAGGCGGGGTATTGGTGACAGCTGGCTATCGCCAGAGAGAAGTCGCTCTCGCGCAGACGGCTGAACTGGTCCAAGATCTCACCGTACCGGCCATCTTCGAAGCAGCGTTTTTGCACAATGGGGTGCTGATTCGCGCGGACGTATTGGAGCGTGTCATGATCGCGGAGGGGCAGCCCTGTGGCTGGCGTCTGATCGAGGTCAAGTCTTCCACGAAGGTCAAGGACGTGCATCTCGAAGATCTCGCCGTGCAAAGCGAAGTGATAGTGGGAGCAGGGTTGACGCTCGTTTCCGTCGGTCTCATGCACATCAATACCGGGTATCTCTATCGAGATGGGGCGATCGATCTGACAGAGTTATTTGCCATTCAGGATCTGTCAGAGGCGGTGGTTCAACGGCGGGCTACGGTGCCTGAGCGGTTGGCCACGATGACTCGCATGCTGCTCCAGACGCAACCCCCTGCCATTGAGCCGGACCGGCATTGTCATACACCCTACGATTGTCCTTTCTGGGAACATTGCACCAAAGACAAACCGGCGCGGTGGATTCATTACTTGCCAGGATCGAAG
>JANNXZ010000206.1:0-6854 GCA_031409835.1 Nitrospirota bacterium | reverse complement strand
AGGTGGCCTGAGAGCGGCTGCTCAAGATAACGGGTCTCTACGGGAAACATCCGCCCTTCGCAGGCAATGACAGGCGCGTGGCCTAAGAGATCTGCCACAGGCCCACAATCCAACGTGGCCGACATCACGAGCAAGCGGAGATCCTGGCGAAAGAGCCGTTGCGATTCGAGACAGAGGGCCAAGCCTGTATCGGCCTGCAGGCTCCGTTCGTGGAATTCATCGAAGAGGACGATCGCATACGCGCTGAGCGAGGGATCCTGCTGAAGCAGGCGGCTGAGAATGCCTTCCGTGACGACTTCGATTCTGGTCTTGAGCCCTACTTTCGTGTCGAGGCGCATGCGATAGCCGACCGTCTGGCCAATCGATTCGCCCAGCGTGGTGGCCATGCGATGGGCTGCGGCGCGTGTGGCAAGCCGCCGAGGTTCCAACATGAGCAGCCTCTTTCCGTCGAGCCAGGGGGCGTCGAGTAAAGCCAACGGAACCCGCGTCGTTTTTCCGGCGCCAGGCGCCGCGGTCAACAGCGCATTGCATCCCTCTGCCAGTGTACGACGTAGGGCAGGCAGCACATCTTCTATTGGAAGCTTGGACATGATAGGTTCGGTGTTCACGAGGCAGACTGTAGCAGACCGATGCACTCACGAAAAGGACCGAAGCGCATGGCGGGCTATCACTGGACCAAAACGAACCCTAGCACTGCTGGGTGGTACTGGTTCCGAGGTCTGGCACATGAAGCAGACCCCTTTATTGTGCAAGTCGATGAAGTCGGCCAGTTTCAATGGCCGGACGGCGGGTTTCAAGAAGTGACGCTCGCGAAAGGGGAGTGGGCCGGACCAATCACGCAGCCGGAAGATGGCGGCGAGTGAGACGAGGTACACAGGAAGATTATTTCTCAGCCGCTATCTCTTCTCGGTAGAATTCCAGTAGTATGACAACAACTTGCTCACAGTCCAGCTCTCAATCGACCAACATGACAGCTGAAAAAATCCTTCGAGGCATTCTATGAAACATGACACCTCTCATCCACCGGCGGATACGCAGGCGAAGGGTTTTTCTCCCGGCTTTGCGGCGCTGGGCCTTGAAGCAGCCTTGCTGACCACGCTCGATACGCTGGGCTATGAGGAGCCCACGCCAATCCAACGGGAGGCGATCCCTCCGTTGTTGGCGGGCCGCGATCTTTTAGGTCAAGCGGCAACCGGAACCGGCAAGACGGCAGCCTTCACGCTGCCGCTGCTCCAACGCATTGCCCATTCGGCGCGGCGTTGCCCTTCCGCGCTGATCCTGGTGCCGACGAGAGAGCTGGCGATGCAGGTCGGCGAAGCGGTCACGCGCTATGGCAAAGAATTAAAAATCTCCGTACTCCCAGTCTACGGAGGACAGGCGATGGGTCTGCAGCTCCAGGCGCTCAGGCGCGGAGTTGATGTTATCGTGGCGACGCCAGGCCGGGCGCTAGACCATATCCGTCGAAAGACGCTGCAGCTTAAGACAGTCCAAATGGTCGTGCTGGACGAGGCCGATGAGATGCTCGATATGGGGTTCGCCGAGGATCTGGACGCCATTCTAGAACAGACCCCCAAAGAGCGGCAGACGGCATTGTTCTCTGCCACCATGCCGCCCCGGATCGCCTCCATCGCCAAGCGCCACCTCAAGGAACCGGTCGAGATCAAGATTGCCAAGGAGCCGCTCAAAGCCGGTGCGGCGCCGCGTGTGCACCAAACAGCCTATATCGTGGCCAGGCAACATAAAGAAGCGGCATTGGCTCGTATTTTGGATATGGAAGCGCCGAAGTCGGCCCTCGTGTTTTGCCGCACACGTATTGAAGTCGATGAGATCACCGCGATGTTGACCAGCCGTGGGCACAAGGCCGAAGCGATCCATGGCGGGATGAATCAGCCGCAGCGTGATCGCGTGATGAATTCGTTTCGAGCCGGGCAGACCGAACTCCTGGTTGCCACCGATGTGGCGGCTCGGGGTCTGGATATTCCCTCCGTGTCGCATGTGGTGAACTATGATTTGCCCACGTCGCCGGAAGGCTATGTCCATCGGATCGGGCGAACCGGGCGGGCTGGGCGTGAAGGGTCGGCGATTACCGTCATCGACCCGCGCGAGCAGCGGTTGCTGTGGAACATCGAACAACTCACGAAAGCCAAAATTGTCGTGACACAAGTGCCGACTGTCGCCGACCTTCGCACGAAGCGGCTTGCACGAACCAAGAGCGCGATTGAAGAGGTCCTCGCGACCGGCGATCTGGACCTGTTCCGGGCCGTGGCCGCATCGCTCTCTGATCAAGGAGATCCGCTGGAGGTAGCGGCAGCAGCGATGAAACTTGTCTTTCGCATACAGGGTGGGGAGCGAAAGGAACAGGATATCCCCGCAGTATCGTCCAGGCCGCCTGATCGGCCATCGATGGCGCGGCGCCCTATGGGAGATCCACGAGAACGGGCTGGCGGCATGATGCCCAGAGAAGGGCAGGGCAGACCATTCAACGCGCCAGGTCGCGGCGGACGGACTGCGGGGATGGCCAAGCTGTATATCGGGGCAGGCCGAGAGGCCGGAATCCGGCCTGGCGACCTCGTCGGGGCCATTGCCAATGAGGCCGGACTCAATTCGAATGTGATCGGCGCCGTCGAGGTGATGGATCGATTCTCGTTGGTGGAAGTGCCGGAAGTGCTGGCGCGTGAGATCATCGCAACCCTCAGCCGGAGCAGGATCAAAGGACAGAAGGTGGCAGTGAGATTGTTTCTGGAGCAGCCAAGGGGAGGGAGGTAGCTGACGGTCCCCTTTGCTCGCGCAACGCGCGGCCTGAGAAGGCCCTCGTTGAACGCGCGCAGTGGGGAACCCTCAGCCACCTCCTGTAAAGTAAACGAGCGAGCTTGGAAGGATTATCGAAAGCCAGGTGTCCTTTTTGCTCGCAGAGCCCCCACGATGAAACAGTGGTCGCTCGATGCGCGCAGTCAAGGACAACCTGGCTACGCCCTTAAAGTAACGGTATAGAGAATCGGAAGGCCCTCGCCTGGGCTAGTGGCACGTCCCGGAAAATCGGTTGCGAAGCAATCGGAGGGTGGGGCGGGTGAGAATGCCGCATTTTCACGCCTTCGCGCGTGGCGTCTCAGCGGTTTCGGCACGAACCTTCGTGAATCATGCGGGCTAGGGGGTCTTTGGCTTCCACTCGCGCGCGCGTTTTCGCGCTTCGGTAATCTGGGCTGGTGTCATTTGTCTGGTGAGATCGTCGCGGTATCCAGGCGCGTGCATATTTCCGTTTCCTGCCGCTATGCTGTACCACATGTAGGCTTGGACTAAGTCTACGGGTACGCCCTGACCGAAAGAAGACTGTAGACCGAGGTAGAGCTGCGACTTCGCGTCTCCCTGAGCGGCGGCTTTCTCGTACCACTGGCGCGCCTTGGTGTAATCACGCGGGACACCGTCTCCGTTTTCATACGACAAACCGAGAGAGAATTGCGCATTGGCGTTTCCCTGCTCGGCGAGCGGTTGCCACTCACGCAAGGCTGCAGCGAAGTCTCCACGGTTATAGGCATCCATTCCGACTTTGAAGTCTGCCCATGCGGGTACGACGAAACACACAATCGACAGCACAAGGGCGATGGGGAATCGAAGCAATAGGGAACGATTGTCACTCATGGGGTATTTCCCGCTGGTTCCTGGCGAGTCGCTTCACATTATGTTGGATCTGTGCGTGCGGCGGCGCGATCAGTCTTTACCGCATGCAACGGTCCACACGGTGTGACCAATACTGTCTGGCATGATCTGTATCCACTTGCCAACTTGTGAATTGGTATACTCCACGGTTCCACTTCCCATATTTCCCGAGAATTCCTTGAGCGCAAGCACCCGGCTGCGCTCTCCTGCGCAGTCGAACTCCCATTGCTCCTTCGCGCTTAAAAACCTGACTCCCCCCACAGTTTGTACCGTCTTGTAGTCATGGAATTGCCACATCTTTATCAGATTGCTGTTGCGGCGTATGGTGGCTGGATCCACGTAGACAGTCTTGCCTGCTTCGTCGCCGTCATTCACCTTTACCCACTCCGCATAGGCAGGTTCACTACTCAGCACCAGGAGCGTGAAAAGGAGCAGTTGTTTCATATGAATTCCTCAGTGAGCCAAGGCCGCTCATTTGTTTTTGTGGCTTCCATTCCCGCGCCAGCTTTTTCGCCTAGGAAAGCTGGTCAGAGGTCATCCGTGTGGCGAGCCCATTCCGCATGAAGACTCCAGACGTACCTCCACTGGCTGCTCCTCACTTGTACCACATATTGGCCTGGACATAGTCCTTCGGCACGCCGTCGCCACGTTCATAGAGGAGGCCAAGTCTTTTTTGCGCTCAATCGTTTCCTTGGTCTGGAGCTCGACGACACCATCTCACGGCCATCATGGACCAGGTCCCCATCACGCGCCGTGAGATGGTCGCGGAGCTGGTTCGCGGTGGGGGCTAAAACGAGGCAACCACTGCTTGGGTAAGACACAATAGACTCATCACGAAAGAGCCGTAGGCCGTTACATAGGCAACGCTACGAACATGTTTAGGGCCCCACATCATCTTGACGACCGTGGGAAAATAGATCACCGATGTCCATTCTGGTGGATCGGTGAGCCAGCGCCACTGCTGTCGGAGCCCGTAAGCCAACACTGCGCCATAGATGACGCCGATCGCGCAAACGAACACCTCCATAATTTCGACAGAGCGAGCTTCTTCCATCCTGTTTCCCTGTTCATTGATGAGTCCAGCTCATTCTACGTTTTCTGGCTTGGTGGGTCTATGGCTATGCCGTGAGTGATGGGTGATTCAGAGGCAGTCCCTCTAGTGCGCGGGGCTCACAGGAGATGTGGTTTGCCTATAGTTGTGAGGAGTACCTACCGGTATGTCCGGTTCGGTAAAACGGCGAAATTTCGAATAGGATGATGATCGTCAGGAACGGTCCAGCTTTCTTCTATGCTTTTAAGGTTGGCCAGCTGGTGAGGTCGGTTGGGAGGGGCAGCTATGTTAATGAGAACCTTGATCTATTGCAGTGAAATGGTCTGAAGTAATGGGTCTCTTGACTATAGATTATGGGCAGCGCGGATGGCAAGCTCCTCAGGTATCAAGTAGCGCCGTGGACCTAAGATCGCCGTACCAATGCGCACCATGGTTGCGCCTTCGGCAATGGCAATGTCCATATCTTCTGACATTCCCATGGAGAGCGTGTCGAGTTCATACCCATCTTTCTTGAGCCGATCATACAGTTCCCAGAGCATGTGGAATTGGCTGCGCTGCAAGGCTGTGGCAGTCGTGAGTTCAGGGACGGCCATCAACCCGCGTAATTTCAGGCGGGGCAGGCGCACGACATGGGCTGCCAATTGGGCCAGCTCTTCCGGTGCGACTCCGCTTTTACTCGCTTCTCCGCTCACATTTACTTGTAGACAGATTTGTAACGGCGGCAACGAATCGGGCCGGTCTTTCGCTAAACGGTCTGCAATCTTTATTCTGTCCACCCCGTGAACCCAGACGAAGTTCTCCGCGATGCGCTTGGTCTTATTACTTTGTATCGGGCCGATGAAATGCCATTCAATCGGCAAATCGGTCAGGGCGGGCATTTTTGCCAGCGCTTCCTGCAGATAGTTCTCGCCAAACACGGTTTGTCCAGCCTGCCAGGCTTCCCGCACTCGCTCGGCCGGCTGGGTCTTGCTTGCGACCAGCAGTGTGATCTCATTCGGCGATCGGCCGACCGATTGTGCCGCTCTAACAATGCGGTCTCTGATTGCCTGTAAGCGTGAGGCGACTGTGGTGGTTGGTTCCATCAGCGGTACAGGTGCTCGCGTGTGAGGGGCATGGTGTTGTTCAATCCGTTCGTGAAGAGGACATGATAGAGCCGCATGTCCCCATAGCGAAAATTGGCGGCACATCCATTGAGAAACATTCGCCACATGCGAACGAAGGAGGCATCGTACATCGCCTCGATCTTTTTGGCATGGACCTCGAATCGTGCGCTCCACTCCTCAGCCGTTCGTGCGTAGTGTGAACGCAGGTTTTCGACGTCCGTCGGAATGAGTTTGGCTTCGCACATGGTCCGTACGATTTCGTCGAGCGTGGGAATGTATCCACCGGGGAAGATGTATTTCAACGTCCAGGGGTCGCCCGGGACTGGACGCTCTTGTCCGATGGTGTGGAGCAGCCCAATGCCGCCAGGATTTAAGATCGACTGCAACTTCTCCATAAATGTCGGAATAAATTGCTTTCCCACATGTTCAAACATGCCTACTGAAACGAATTTGTCGAACTTGCCCTCAATCTTCCGGTAATCCTCCAATACGATGGAGATCTCTTTCGAGAGACCCTGGCGCTTCACGAGATCGACTGTGTACTCGACCTGCTGTTTGGACAACGTGCAGCCGACACCGCGCACGCCGTAATGTTTCGCGGCGTAGATCAGCATCCCGCCCCAGCCGCAGCCGATGTCGATCAGTGTTTCTCCTGCCTTCAACTGAAGTTTCCGGCAGATGTGCTCGTATTTCTGCTGTTGTGCTTGCTCGAGCGTATCGTTCTCATAACGGAAGTAGGCACAGGAATAGGCCATACTCTCGTCGAGCCACAGTTTGTAGAAGTCGTTCCCCCGATCGTAATGGTGGGCGACATGCTTCGTCGAACGCGAGAGTGTGTTGAGCGATGTTTGGCGCAGGTGCTTAAAGACGAGCTTTGCTTTCAACCCGATTGGCAGATTCATGACTGTGGAGTCTGCTCCGAAGCGGAGTAGTTGTCTGAAATCGCCTTCGACCTGAATATCGCCGGCCATATACTCTTCGCCGAATCCCAATGATCCGCTTTCAAGTATGTGCTCTGCCGAGCGCTTCGTGACAAAGGTGAGAAT
>JANNXZ010000205.1:0-3903 GCA_031409835.1 Nitrospirota bacterium | reverse complement strand
CAAACAGCACCAGTACCGTCAGCAATAACGGCTGGCCCACCTATTGTGGCCATTATTGGCCGGCCCAACGTCGGCAAGTCGACGCTCTTTAATCGCATGCTCGGCAAGCGAACGGCTATCGTGGACGACGTTCCAGGTGTCACCCGGGATCGCAACTACGCCGACGCCACGTATCGGAACCGGCCGTACCGCTTGGTCGATACAGGAGGCCTGGACCCGACCGCCTCGGAAGGCATGTTGATCCTCATCAAGCGCCAATCGGAACTCGCCATTGCGGAAGCGGACATATTGATCCTGCTGATGGACGGCCGGACCGGGCTCACGACCCCGGACCAGGCAGTGGTTCGTCTCTTGCGCGGAACGACGAAGCCGCTGTTTATTGTGATTAATAAAATTGACACGGCCAAGGTCGAACCGCTCGTGGCAGATTTCTATCAATTAGGCACGGAGACGCTCTACCCTATCTCCGCGGAACATGGCCTCGGCATCTCCGATCTCCTGGATGCGATTTATCCGCTTCTCCCGGTCCCTCCTGAGAATTCTGAGCAGGTTACGATGCCCCGCATCGCCGTCGTGGGAAGACCGAATGTCGGCAAATCCACGTTAGTGAATGCCGTGCTCGGGGAAGAGCGGGTCGTCGTCAGCGATGTGCCAGGAACCACCAGGGACTCGATCGATTCGATCGCTCTTCGTCAAGGACGGCAGTATCTCTTCACAGACACCGCTGGGATTCGTCGGCGCGGAAAGATCGATCGGGGGATCGAAGGCTATAGCGTGGTCCGGTCGCACTTGGCCATCGGGCGATCCGACCTCGGAATCTTGTTACTCGATTCCATCGAAGGTGTGACTGAGCAGGACACCAAAATCGCCGGAATCATTATCAAACAAGGACGGGCCTGCTTCCTGCTGGTGAATAAATGGGACCTTCGGGAAGGCGATAGCCAGGCCCGGCAGGAAGTTGAACTGGAGCTTCGGCGGCGCTTTCCCTTCCTGACCTGGGCGCCGGTCCTCTTCGCATCCGCGGCTCATCCCAATTCGCTTGGCCAGCTCTTTCCGACCATCGACAGAGTATTCGCGGCCTTTTCAAAACGGATCCCGACCGGAGCGTTGAACAAGTTCCTCCAGGAAATCCTCGCCACCCATCCCCTCCCGGTGCGCAAAGGCAAACCGACGAAGATCACCAAATCTGCCTTCATGACCCAAGTCGCGACACAACCGCCGGTCTTTGCCTTATTTGTCGGGCACCCGGACAACATTACGCCCGCCTACCTCCGCTTCCTCGAGAACCAACTCCGCGAGGAATATGGATTCGAGGGAACTCCGATTCGCATGCTGGTTCGCAAAAAATAGCTGGTTCAATTTCCGTCACTCTGACACCGTCTTTGTACACAACCTGGTTCTAGGCGTCACGTTGTGGTCGGTATTCGTGGGATAATCGCACTTCCTTCACCTGTCGCTTCGGTGCAACTCTTGCACAGTCCCAAGACCATTTCCCCGAAAGGACACGCGTGCCGAACCCATCTCCACAAAACCAAACCAACTCCTCGCAAAATGCTGACTCCACAACAGAGAAGACAGCTACCCACGGAACAGATGCGAGGCCACAGTCCCTCCTTGCTTCCCCCGACTCGGGCATGATCGTGTTTTCCTCATCTGCTCGCATCTTGCACATGAATGGACCGGCCCGTGCACTGATGGCGTTGTTCGGTACATCCCATGAGCGCTGGCCTCAGATGGCGCCCGAATCCATGCCGTCCATCCTCACGGAGTTCTGTTACGACGTGCTGGCACAGCTCCGACATCGAATTGAAGCGCAAGACTGGGCACAATTCGAAATGCGCCGCATCTGCCACATGGTCACACCATCCCTCCTGCTTACAGGATTCGGGGTGCCAAATTCATCTGACCGCGAGATCCGGATCATCCTGACCCTCGACCCACTGCCCTCCACCCCACATACATCCACAGATTCGCAGCGCTGTTACCCTCCGGCCGAGTCATACCGTCCTGTCATTGACGCAATTTTGTAGGGGCAGTCCTTCCGAGTCACTGTCGTGGAGGCTTTCGCCTTGACTCCTCGCAGGCATCATGTTATTCGCTCAAGCCGATGCTGCATGCCGCACATACAAATCTTCATTCCTCCGCAACTCGTGACTACCCGCAGCCCTCCGGGATTCACTGGCTGAAGCGACGTGCGATCGAGGCCTTCTGCGTCGGGGTGGTCGTCAGCACATTTCTGGGCCCGATCCATGCCGAGGAACCACCTGCGCCAGCCGAAATACCCTCGCTCGCAGCCACTGAAACTCCTGTTCCAATCCAGGCCGCCGGTGCCCCAATCACGATTGATCCCTTCATACAGTTACGGGGATCAGTCTGGCGAACCAAGGCCGGGATCGTCTTTCTCAAGACCCCGGTCGGGCTGCTGACTCTCACCTCCAAAACAACGCTGAAGGATCTCAAGGCCTCGCAGGAAGTACGATTTTGGGTGCACGAGCGCCATTTCGTTGTCGAGATCCGCAAGAGGGACGACGGATCGTTAGTCCATCGCTACCTCAGCGGGCCAATGACGTTCGGGACCGATGAACCAAGAACGTTACGCTGGTGGGGGCCTGATGGGGAGCAGACTGTCCAAGTCGGCACACAGGAAGAACGCCTCACCAACTATCACGAGGGAGATCTCCTGACCGTCGAAGTCGATGACACGAACACCATCAGCGGGGTGCATGATTTACAGTACGACTTGCAGATCAGCCAAGCCCCGCCGGTCGGCGCCGACGTGCAACTCCGCCTCTCGGGAACCGTGTCCAAGCTCAAGTCCAACTTCGTCTTTATCCGCACCCCCATCGGCCTCGTCATGCTCAACTCGAAGATCGGAGTCCCTCGTGTGAAGGTGGGGCAATCGTTGACCTTGCACATCGACCATGAGCATGTGACCGTCACGTCTCCGCCCACTGAGACACCGACTCCACGACGCAGTCCCTCTCCAACCCCCTAATAGAATTCTAAAAGGTCCGCTGGCCTGTCTTGTCCATTTAGTCTGTCTGGTCTATTCGGTCTGTCTCGTGTGTTTGGTTGAACGAAACTAACCAGATGAACCAGATAGACAAGAGAGGCCAGACAGACCGGGCTTGCGGCCATACACTCCCAGTGGTTTGCTTGACAGGCCTCAGCCAAGCCCCCTAGACTTCACCCTCATCATGCGCGCCACTGCTCCTAAAACACCTCCCCAACGCCCAGCCGTGCAAGAGCCTGACAAGTTTGATAGGCTGTACCGAGACCATGTCGATCTGATTTATCGGTACGCCTATCGCCTGTGCGGCGAAGCGGAGTCGGCGAAAGATCTTGTTCAAGAAACCTTTCTCAATGCCTACCAAGGACTCAAAGATTTTCGCGGCGAAGCACAGGTTTCCACCTGGCTGTACACCATCGCCTCACGAGCCTGCATACGGATGCGGCGAAAGCGCAAAGGGCAACCGGAACACGAGCTGTCGATCGAGGAGTTCGTGCCCACCTCAGAGGGAGAGTTTCGCCTCCAAATCCCGATGGACGGGCTCAGCCCCGAGGAGGCACTGCAGAACAAGGAGCTCAGGCAGGCCCTCGACCAGGCGATCGAGAAACTGCCTCAAAAATATCGGATGGCTCTCGTGCTCCGCGATATGGAAGGGTTGAGTGCCAAAGAAGTGGGGACCATCATGGGCTTGAATGAGCGGGCCGTAAAATCGCGATTGCACCGAGCACGCTTGTTTGTGCGGCGGGAACTCAGCGGCCGCGGCATCACCCATCACGATGATCATAAAGCCGGAGACTCGCGCGCATGACCAAGAAAAAAACGGCGACGCCGAAGAAGCAGTCTGAATCATCGTCTCCCCGCCATACCCATGGCCAAGGCCATTGCGTGGATCT
>JANNXZ010000204.1:0-2549 GCA_031409835.1 Nitrospirota bacterium | reverse complement strand
GAACAAACGGCTCGGCCAAAACTTTCTGATCGATCCCAACATCGTGCGCAAAATCGTCGCGTTGGCAGAACTGCGACCCAGCGACCATGTATTGGAAATCGGCCCAGGACGCGGCATTCTGACCGAGGCACTGAGCCGCGCTGCCGGTCATGTGACGGCGGTCGAAGTGGATTCACGGCTCCATGCCTATCTTGAAACCAAACAGGCGGAGTTTCCGAATGTGGAGTTGGTCTGTGAGGACGCGCTGGCCTATCCGGTCGAGAGCCTGCCAATCGGAACGGTCGTCGTGGCCAATCTGCCCTACTACATTTCGACCCCGCTGCTCTTTCGATTACTCGACCAGCGTGGCCGGTTTCCCCGCATGGTGCTCATGCTGCAGGCCGAAGTGGCTGATCGATTGGTGGCGCAGCCCGGCGGGTCGGACTATGGGGTGCTCTCGGTGATGGCACAGTATGCCGCTGTCATCACGAAATCGTTTCGTGTCTCAGCCCAGTGTTTCAGGCCAAGACCGGAAGTCGCCTCGGCAGTGGTGCTGCTGCGGGCGAACGAGCGCACGAGACTCAGTCAGGAGGAAGAAGTCGCCTTCCGCGCGCTCGTGAAAGCGGCCTTTGCGCACAGGCGCAAGACGCTGGTTAATTCCCTGCGAGACGAAGGGTATGAACTTTCTTCTGTCGCCGAGAGATTGAAGCGATTGGATATTGCTCCGACTCGCCGGGCAGAGACGTTATCGGTCGAGGACTTTCTCCAGCTCACGCTTGCGCGCGTTTGAAATGACTGTTTCCCTGTGCTAGCATCGGTTCTATGGGTGCATCCACTTCGGCCAAGCGGGGCGAGGCCCGCGGCGCCGCTTCCTCCCCTTCACACATCAAACGAGAAGTGATCGGAGTCGTCCTGATCGCGTTGGCGCTCTTGACGCTCCTTAGTCTGCTGTCCTTTGTCCCAGGAGAGCTCAAGGCTGGGACAGCTGCGACGCCTCCGTCCAAAAACCTCATCGGGTCGGTCGGCGCATTCTTTGCGTCTACCTTATTCTGGTCGATCGGCGGGGCTGCCTATCTGTTTCCCATTCTCCTCGGTTTCTTGGGTGCCCGCTGTTTCACTCAGAGCGACCTGTCGATTCGTCTGCGGAACGCCGGCGCCTCGCTGGCAGCATTGTTGTTTCTCAGCGGCCTGTTCCATCTCGAAATCATGGCGGTGCCGACCGTCTCCAGCGGCCTTATTTCCCGAGGGGTGGCGGGAGGATTTTTCGGACAAGTATTGGCTGAGGGTTTACGAGCCTACTTTGCGAGCACCGGCGCCCATATTCTGATCGTGGCAGGGCTCCTAGTCTCGCTCCTTTTCACGGCGCCCATCTCTTTGGCCGAGATTGCTCGGCGGCTTCCTGGGTTGGGCAATTGGATGTTCAATAGGGCGCGTACGTTGATCCCTGATCGGTCGGTGGAAGAAGCGGTTCTTGAGTCTCCACGGAAAAACAAACAGAAATCGTCTACCGCCATTCGCGCGGTGATTGAGGAGGCGCTTCCTGAGGCGGTCACGGAGCCAGAATTGGATTGGCCGGTCATTCAGCCATCACGACGACCGACTCCCGAACCGGTTGAGCCAATTGAATCCGAGTTGGACCAACAGGTCGTCGTCGCTCAAGCGAAGGCGGGAGACTATATCTTGCCGGATCCGGCCGTGCTCTTGGGCGAACCGTCAGGCCCCCTAGGGCGCGTTACGGAAGAAGAAATTAAGGCGCAATCCGATGTACTGACCCGCGCCCTGCTTAGTTTCGGCATCGCGGGGAAGGTGACGGAAGTTCGTCCTGGACCGGTCGTGACGATGTATGAGTTCGAGCCGGGGCCTGGGACCAAGGTCGCGCGCATTGTGAACCTTGCCGACGATCTGGCGTTGGCGCTGAAGGCCATCAGCCTCCGAATCGTCGCGCCGATTCCGGGGAAATCGGTGGTTGGAATTGAAGTGCCGAACCTCTATCGCGAGACAGTGTCGATGAAGGAAGTGGTGACGAGCGAGGCGTTTTCACGTGCCAGATCGAAGCTCAGCTTGGCCTTGGGAAAGGACATTTTCGGAGCCCCCATGATCGCCGACCTGAAAACGATGCCGCACTTGCTGGTTGCCGGCGCCACGGGGGCCGGCAAAAGTGTCAGTCTCAATACGATGCTCCTGAGCCTGCTGTTTTCGGCTCGACCCGACGAGGTCAAGCTGCTCTTGATCGATCCCAAGATGCTTGAGTTTCAAACGTACGACGGTATTCCTCATCTGTTACGACCGGTCATCACCGATCCCAAGTCGGCGGCGCGGGGGCTCGGTTGGGTCGTGGCTGAAATGGAACGGCGCTACAAGTTGCTGGCTGAGGCAGGGGTGCGAAACATCGATACGTATAATCGAAAAGTCGCCGGGAAGCAGGGTGTGCTCGATACAGAATCAGCAGGCAAGTTGGATCAGCCTGAATTGCCCATCCAGTTTCTGTCTGAAGAGGACCGGCTCTCTGCCGGAGAGACATCGCTTTCGGATGGCAGCCCCGGATCATTCACCCCGCCGCCGACTCCCCC
>JANNXZ010000203.1:0-2481 GCA_031409835.1 Nitrospirota bacterium | reverse complement strand
CGCAACCCGTCCCGTTCAAGCGCCTTACGCTCTTCCGCACCCCGGTCGCGGCGGCCTTCCCAGCCGGTACGGATCAACGCCCGCATCTCATCCGCAGAGGCGCCGGCGCGAAAGGACTTGCGCAGATCCGTTCCCGTCGTCGCGTACAGACAGCGATACCACATGCCGTCAGCTGTGACCCGGCTGCGATCGCACGTCGCACAGAATGGCGTGGTCGTTGAAGGAATAATCCCAAAGGTCGTCCCATCCGGCAAAAGAAAACGCTGTGCCGGCGCAGCACCCCGCTCGGACATTGGCTCAATCGTCCCATAATGCTGACTCAGCGTCGTCAGCATCGCGGATCGGGAAAACACTTTTTCTTGAGACCACTCATTCGCCCCACCGACGTCCATATATTCGATAAACCGAACTTCCGCCTGCACCTGTTTGCCGAACTCGATCAGGTCGACCAGCTCATCGTCATTGAACCCTCGAATCGCCACCGTATCGAGTTTCAAGCCGGTAAATCCAGCTTGAGCCACCGACTCAATCCCTTCCAACACGCGCGCATACTCATCACGACGGGTCAGTTGAAGAAATCGTTCCGGTCTCAGCGTATCGAGACTGACCGTGATACGGTGCAGCCCTGCTTCATACAGCTCCTCGGCATAATCTGCCAGAAGAACGCCGTTCGTCGTCAGCGCAATATCCTTTACCAGTTGGTTTTGGCGCAACAGACGAATCAGCCCAGATAAGCCACGTCGAAGCAACGGCTCTCCACCGGTTAACCGCACACGATCGACACCGAGGTCGGTGAAATAGCCGGCCAGCGTCGCCATTTCCTCAAGGGTCAGCACATCTTCGCGCGGCAACCAGACGTAATCCTGCTCCGGCATACAGTACGAGCAGCGGAGATTGCATCGATCCGTCACGGACAAACGCAGACTGCGCAACGACCGTCCAAACACATCGGCAACGCTATCTTTCGATGATTCGCTCATAATTCTTTGTTTGCCCTTTACCCCTCACCCCTTACCCCTTACGCCTCACGTCCCTAGGGATGTTCCTCCACCCAAACTTCGCCTTGCGGCGTGTGTTCAAGTTTCCAAATCGGCGTGATTCGTTTCAATTCAGCGATCGCCCATTCGCAAGCACGAAATGCCTCGGCCCGATGCTCAGCCCCCACGACAATCAACACGATATTGTCGCCGATACCGATTTCGCCATACCGGTGGAGGATCGCGATCTCGATGATGTCAAAATCCTTCAACGCCCGCTCGCGGATCTCGCGTAGCTTCGTTTGGGCCATCCCTTCGTAATGCTCAAAGGTAATGCTGTCGATATCGCGCCCTTTAGAGCGATCACGGGCAATGCCCAGAAATGTCGCAATGCCACCGATGCGCTTCGACTTGCCTCGCACCCGATTGATCTCCGCATCAACGGAAAAGTCCTCCCGTTGCACACGGACAAGCATCGCATCACCTGGCTGATCAGATGGACCACCACCAGCAAACGGCGGTAACAAGGCAATTTCGTCGCTATCGCTGATTGATGTCTCTTCGTGGGCAATCTCCTGATTGACCGACACGAGGACTTTTTTTTTCTGAATCAGTTCTCTGATAGCAGGGTATCCAGATTCTAACCCACTGATGAGGTCTTTCACCCGACTACCATTGGCAAGATCCAGGGACAATGTTCCCTGATTTCCTGCCATCATTTTTGTCATCCCAAAGAGGCGAATTGTGACCACGCACCACCCTCATTAGATACTTGGGTCTACTATATCAATGCTTTGTAAATACGCCTGACTTGCCACCAGACTTCGCGAGCAAACAGACGTCGCTGAAACTCATCCCACGATCGATCGCTTTGCACATATCGTAGATCGTCAAGGCCGCGACGGAAGCCGCAGTCATCGCTTCCATCTCCACTCCGGTCGGCCCAGTGGTCTTAGCCGTCGCCAATATCGTGATTGAACAACGGCCTTCACGATCCGGCTGAGATTCTTCTTTGAATGAGATGTCGACGCTGGTGAGAAGAATCGGATGGCACATGGGAATAAGGTCAGGGGTCTTCTTCGCCCCCATTACGCCGGCAACCTGCGCTACGGACAAAACATCGCCCTTGGCAATCTTGCCCCGTTGAATTTTTTCAAGGGTTTCTGGCTGGAGAAAGATTATGGCCTGAGCCGTCGCAGCCCGTTCGGTCGAGTCCTTGGCGCTGACATCGACCATCCGCGCCCGCCCCGACTCGTTGAAGTGCGTGAACTCAGCCATTTTCCACGTTTAATCAGCCGGTTGAAGGAGGAAATGTGAGGGGATTATAGGAGCGGGGGGAAAGGGCAGTCAAGGGCGAGAGGGGGGTGGCCTGGTGAACCCCCTTTGCTCGCAGAACGCGCACGATGAAACAGTGCTCGTTCGATGCGCGCAGTTGGGGATTCAACAAGGCCAACCCTAACCGGCTTTATTTTGCCATTCGCGTCCCGCTGCGCGTCTGCAAGCA
>JANNXZ010000202.1:0-6121 GCA_031409835.1 Nitrospirota bacterium | reverse complement strand
CAAACAGGAGGATCACGCATATATGATTAGGCAAGTGACACGAGCAGGCCTTATGGTGCTCATTCTTCTTGCCGCACTGGACCATTCTGGAGTCGCTTCTGCACATGGAACAACGAGCGGAGAAGACGACCCATGCTTGCGCCGGGTAGGTGAGCGCGTGGTGCACTTCAGCGCCTACCAGCCTCAATACGAGCTGACGGGTCAATACTGCACCGACATTCCCAAGGAAGGCGACACATTCCTAGTTGTGGACCTGGTGGACCCGGCGTTACGCAGCGAGCCTATCGGTATGCGGGTTACCAAGGGTAATGGGAGCAATGCTGCAGAAGATCAGATTGTGGCAGATTTTCGTCCAAGCACCCACCCGGACGGAGTGCTCAGGGGCGAAGTCAGACTGGCCGAGGGCCTGTATACGGTAACTATTTCAGCGGAGAAGCAGAATCTCATGAAGCGTCCGCAGTACCTCTTGCGGGTAAATATGGTCGATTACCAGAAGCTGATGCGCACCATGACAGGACCGGCGATAGGAGTGCTGGTCATTGCATTGATTGGCTACATACTCATACGATCGAAGTGGTTGCGGAATTGGTGGGCAGTCCGCCGTACGGGAAACTAGGCGCTCAGGCCCGCGAGCACATGGTTCAACATTCGAGAGGGAGGATCCTGATAATGGCTGTGCAATTGGTGAAGTCTGCTGGCTTGTGCTTCTTGATGCTGGCAATTGGGGTTACATTCTCCACACAGGCTCAGGCTCACGGAGGACTGGCATTGGCCGAGGACATGTGCCGGCTCACGATCGGCCCGTACAACATGCACTTCACCGGCTATCAGCCTGACGCCACCCGCAATAAGGAGTTCTGCGAGGACATTCCAGCGACCGGCCGTACGGTCGTGGTGCTCGATTATATGGAGGATGCCCTCCGCCCGTTACCTACCGAAGTTCGGATCATCAAAGATACAGGCTCGGAACAGGATATTCAGGCCATCACGGTCTTGCATCTGCCGCCCAAGATCTACCCTGCCGGCTCGGTGAATTTCGAATATAACTTCGACAAGCCCGGCAAGTTCGTTGGTCTGGTGACCGTGGGTGATAAGCATGTATCGCGATTCCCGTTCTCAGTAGGGGAAACAAAAATATGGCTGCCCCCTTCCTATATGTTAATTGCGCTTGGAGGATCTGCTGTTATCGGAGTGATCATCTTCGCCATGCGCGGGCGTAGCAAAACGTCGAGCCGCACCGTTTCGTAGACGGACGGCCGTCTGGCCAAAACTCAGGTGCGACTCTGGTTCAACGAGAAAATTGACTACCTAAGATAATGAGGATACTGACGATGTCTTTGCAATTTCTCAAATCGGCTTGTGTGTGCTTCTTAATGTTGGCGATCGGGGCTCCGCTCTCCGCACAGGCCCAGCACTTTCATGAACTAGATAAAAAATTCTGCATACTCAAGTTCGGGCCCTACGGTATGCACCTTACCGAGTATCAGCCTGACACCTCAGACAGGCAGGAACTCTGCGGGGATATTCCGTCGACCGGACGCACAGTGGTGGTGCTCGATTTTATCGAAGGGGAGCTTCGCTCGTTGCCCGTCGAGGTCCGGGTCATCAAGGATACCGGTTCGGAGCAGGATCTTCAGGCCATCACAGTCGTTCACCTGCCGGCCAAAATCTATACGGGGGGATTTATCAATTTCGAACATAGCTTCAGCCAGCCTGGCAAATTCATCGGTATCATCACCGTTCGTGGCAAAGAGGAGCATGTCGCGCGATTCCCGATCGCGGTAGGAGAAGGCGGAGTGGTTTCGCACCTCATGCACTACATGATAGTCATAGTCCCTGTCGCGGCGCTCGCCGTTGGAGCGGCAATATTCTTTTTCCTGCGTAGTCGTCGCAAGCCGTCAGTTCGCACCGCTTCGTAGGCCCGACTCACTGGGGAGCGATGCACCGAGCCGAGATGGGCCAAGGCAGACTGCTTCGTTCGAACACAGCAGTTACGAAGGAGGAGATCCAATGGAATCATGGGTAGCTTACGCACTGAAGCGCGTCGTGATAGGCGTCGCGATGCTGATGGCGATGTGCGTGCACGCTGCCCCGGTGCTAGCGCATTCAATGCTGGTCAAGGCAGAGCCGCCGCGCCGGGCTGTCCTTGCCAAGACGCCAACACAAGTAAAACTCTGGTTCAACGAGGAACTCGAAGGCGAGTACGCGTCGCTTGTTGTGCTCGACGCCGAGAAACGTCCCGTTACCGAGATCAAGCCTCAACTTACTCCAGGTGACCCAAAATCCATCGTTCTCCCATTGCCGGAGTTGACCCCTGGAAAGTATTTCGTAAAGTTTCGAGTACTGTCGGTAGACGGTCACGTGGTGGAGTCGTCCTTCGACTTCACGGTAAAGAGCAAAGTGCAAAAGAAATGATCGAGGTCATCGGCGCGCTGCTCCGCTGGCTGCAGCTTGCGTCTAACATGATCCTGATCGGCAGCTGCGTCTTTCTTGCAATTGCGGTGCATGCGAAAACCGCACTCGACGCCCCATGGCTAGCCCGCCTGGAACGGGTGTTACCATGGCTTTCGGCCACGCTTCTGCTGGGGTTATTGGGCTTGCTGGCCACGACAACTGCGCAGGCCACGGGCGTGGCTGAAAATGCTTGGCGCCCGGGAGCCTGGTTAGAACTCTTACAAAAAACCCGCATAGGACTCATCTGGACGACGCGCACGGCCCTGGCGTTGCTCGTGCTCGGAGTGGCTCTCTACATTCGCTTCTCATCTTCAACACGCTGGCGATATATGCTGTGCGCGACCGTCGCCGCACTCACGCTAGCCGCAGGATCGCTCGCAAGTCATTCCGCAGCCGGAGAGCTATCCGTGATATCGGTGCTGCCTTACGCACTGCATATTGTTCTTGCAAGCGTCTGGCTCGGAGGACTGCCGGCCATTCTCTCTATAATGTTCGCCCCCGCAGGGACACGATCACACGTAGAAGTGGATCGGTTCGACATCCAGACCCTGAAGCGTTTCTCTACAATCGCGCTTCCTGTGATGGCCGCTGTCGTGGCCACCGGCATCATCGTTGCCAATGACATGGTGGACACGAGCTACGCCGCATTGGTCGCAACGAGCTGGGGCTGGTTTCTCAATACTAAGATTGCACTGCTTGCAGTGATTCTCGTGCTTGCTGCGTGCGCGCGCCGCATCTGGATTCCGTCACTCAACCAAAATAAGGATATGGCTGCCTCCGGCGGACGAGGACTTCGAAAGTGGGTCACCGTAGAGTTCGTACTCGCATTGGTGCTGGTGCTGGCGGCGACAATGCTGGCCAATGCCGTGCCTGCAAAGCATGACGTCATTGAGGATTGGCCCTACCCTTTCCGCTTCTCCATCGACGCCACCTGGGGCGGGGTGGGCATGATGATCGGTGCAGGGATCGGAATCGTGCTGCTTATCCTGGCAGTTGGATCGGTTGCGCTCGGTCGGTCCAAGCGCTGGGAAACGAAGTGGCGCATTGCCATCCCAGCCGTACTGGCAGTCTTTGCACTGATTGCGGCGCTGCCTCCCCTTGCTACTCAGGCTTTTCCGGAAACCTACCGCAAGACTCCGGTCCCGTTCGATGCCATTTCCGTTGCCAACGGTGTGACCATATTTGCCGCGAATTGCGTGCTCTGCCACGGACCCCAAGCCAAGGGCAATGGCATTCTAGCCAAAACCTTCCCTATACCACCGGTGGATCTGCTTACGGAACCGCACACCGCCAAGCACACGGCAGGGGACTTTTTCCACTGGCTGACCCATGGTATTCCAGGTACAGGCATGCCGGCGTTTGCCGACAAACTCTCGGAAGAGGATCGCTGGGATGTCGTAAACTTTCTCCATGCCACATCCCGCGGCTATCAGGCCCGCCTCATCAACCCCTATGTTGCCCCCAATCAACCCTATATGGCCCCGCAGAATTTCTCTTATTCCGCACACGACGGGACGAGCGGCACCTTGAAGGACTTCCGTCGGCAGAAGGCGGTTCTGCTAGTTCTGTTTTCGTGGCCGGAGTCGCGCGCGAGGCTGGATCAGTTGCGGTCGGCTTATGCCACACTAAGCGCCACCAATACGGTGATATTGGCGGCATCCGTCAATGATCTCAACCCGGAAGATCTGGCAGCGATGACAGCAGCCATGCCTTTCCCAGTAGCGACACAAGGAGCGCCGGAGATCGCGCGCAGCTACGCTCTGTTCCGTAGGACTCTTAGCAATCCTGATCTGGCTGGTGAGGGAACATCTCCCAAGCACATGGAGTTCCTCATAGACCGTTACGGCTATTTGCGAGCGCGCTGGATCCCTGCGGTGGACGGGAGTGGATGGACAGACATCGGCGAATTGATGCAACAGATCGCGCAACTCAACCGCGAAAAGGAACTACGCCCGCCACCCGATGACCATGTACACTGAGCTTGCTGTGGACGTAAAGAAGTGTGGTGTGAATTGCGCAGCGACATGCTCAACAGTCATTGTCCGAAAAATGGGATGACAGCTATCCCCCGGCGACCCGATCGTGTCAGGCCCATGTTACCGTGATCCTTGAAGTCGTGGCTGGCAACGCTGCTTTTGAATACACGCGAACAGTTGAATGAGTCAGTGACGTCCGCATTGCACGAGTAGCTACGGAATCGAAAACGCGTGGCGGCCATAAGGGCTCTGTCAGCGCGGACATTGCTTACACACTGCCACGCCCCTATGCATTTGATTTTTAATGCAACATTGTATATTTTTTGTACGCGAATGAGGCTAGGCACTTAACTCCAGTACACGCCAACCGAACTGGAGTCATGCCGCGGAGGACGATATGCGAACCCTCTCCGAGTTCGAACAGCGTTTCGCGACAGAAGGCGCCTGTCGTGCCTATCTGGCCCGACTGCGGTGGCCGACCGGGTTCTGTTGCCCCCAATGCATGACCAGCGGCAGTTGGACAACCACACGATGCCTTTTGATGTGCCGCCAGTGTGGGTACCAAGCCTCGGTAACGGCTGGAACAATCTTTCACCGAACCCGCCTTCCTTTGCAGGACTGGTTCCGAGCCATGTGGTGGATGACCGATCAGAAACATAGGCTCAGTGCCTTGGGGCTACAGCGTTTACTTGGTTTTGGCAGTTACAGGACGGCGTGGCTGTGGCTGAAAAAACTACAACGCGCAGTGGTACGGCCTGGCTGGGACAGCCTGGGAGGCCAGGTTGAAGTGGACGAAACATATGTGGAGGGCATCAAGGCTGGACGAAGCCGCCGGCACATGGGAAGCAAAGCTCTGGTGGCTATCGCGGCGCAGGTCGACGGGAAGGGAATTGGACGCATCTGCCTCCGTCGGATTCCCTCTGCCTCTCCGAGCCCGCTCGTCGCCTTCGTGAAACACGCTGTTAAGCCGGGTTCCGTAGTCATCACAGATGGATGGAAGGCCTACGCAGGATTAAAGCAGGAAGGCTTCAAGCACCAACCGCGCCTGATCAACGTCAGCGGCAACACAACGTCGGCGTTGCTGCCTCGCGTGCACCGGGTGTCTTCCTTGTTAAAACGCTGGTTGATGGGTGCCCATCAAGGGGCATTGTCTCGTGAGCAACTGGACTCCTGTCTCGACGACTTCACGTTTCGCTTCAACCGTCGAACGTCGAGATACCGCTGGAAACTATTCTGCAAACTAGTCGCACAAACCGTCGCAATCGAGCCCATCCCCTACACCAGACTGACCGCAGCCACCTCCTAAATAGCAGGCCATAAACTGGAGTTATGTGCATAGATTGTTGCACGCATTTTGCAGGTGAGACGAGGCTTCCACCTTGGATATTCTACTTGACATCAAGAAACTGTATCCGCTAATCTCCCGCCACGCAGATCTAATGGCAGCAACCAGTATCAATGTTTCGCCGGAGAGTTTTTCTCTGGAATAAGCGGTGGGTCTCAATCACTTAACAAGGAGGTCAGGGTATGGCTAGTTCAACATGGGCGGCGTCGGAACGGGGCTACGATATGTCGCTCTGGTACGATTCCCGCCCCCTCAAGATCGGCTGGTTTGCAATGTTGGCGGCGGTGGGATCTGAGGTCGTCTTTCAGCGCGTCTTCGGGTACTCCCACGGGTTGGATTCCATGAC
>JANNXZ010000201.1:0-10874 GCA_031409835.1 Nitrospirota bacterium | reverse complement strand
ACTGACCCGGGTCACGGTCGATGAGCCAACCGTCCAAATGACGTTCTCCGTGAACAATAGCCCGTTCGCCGGACGAGAAGGCAAGTACCTGACCTCGCGGCATTTGCGCGATCGACTCTTCAAAGAACTCGAGACCAACGTGTCGTTACGCGCGCAAGAGACGGATAGTGCGGATAAGTTCCTCGTGGCCGGTCGCGGTGAGTTGCATCTCGGCGTCTTGATCGAACAAATGCGCCGGGAAGGGTACGAGCTGCAAGTCTCGCAACCGGAAGTGATTGTCCACCGTGAGGGGGACAAGGTCCTCGAACCCTATGAAGAGCTGACCATCCAGGTACCGGAAACCTATCAAGGCGCCGTGATTGAAGAGCTCGGCAAACGCCGCGGCGAGTTGCGTCATATGCGGCTCATCCATTCCGATTCCGGACCGAGTGAGATGCATCTGGAGTACCATATTCCCACCCGTGGCATCATGGGGCTTAAAAACCTCTTGGTCGCTAAAACGCGCGGCACCATCATCATGCACCATGTCTTCGTCGCATACGAACCGGTGGAGCAGCGCGATCTCACGGTGGCGACACACGGGTCGCTCGTCGCGTACGAAGACGGAGTCAGCACAGGCTATGCCATCTTCATGACCCAAGAACGGGGTGTCATGTTTATCGGCCCTGTCGTAGAGGTCTATCGCGGGATGGTCGTCGGCGAGAACAGCCGGGATGAAGACATGGACGTCAACGTCTGTAAAGAAAAGCAGTTATCCAACATGCGGGCGTCGGGTACCGATGAGGCCTTGGTCCTCACACCGCCACGGGAAATGGGCTTGGAGCTCGCGCTCGAATATATCGGTCCGGATGAACTGATTGAGGTGACGCCGAAGAGTCTGCGTATTCGCAAACGGATCCTCAACTCGGATGACCGACGCAGGGCCAAGAAATCCAGCAAATAAGCTCTCGCACCACGATGAGGATCAAAAAGAAAACTCCCAAACCGTCCTCCCGCCGCCCCCCGCTCTACTTTGTCGGCTATCGGGGAGTCGCGCCGGCCACAGACGAACTGAAGGTCTGGTACGACAAGGAATACGGCGGGCCTCTGACCATCCAGCACGAAGCGGGTTCAACAGAATCCTGGCAAGGAACTCATGGTCCCTGGTCGGCGCATGTCGTGATGCCGTTGCCGATGAGCCATGTCGCCGATATCATGAAGAAGCTGGCTTGGGAGCACGACGTGATGGGTGCAGTCGCGCCTTCCCTCGTATCCCCGCGAGACATGCCGGACACGATACTCTTTGCCGCGCGACTCGCGCGAGGCCTCACGCTCCTCACGCAAGGCACAGCGCATGACATCATCACCAACCAGTACATGAACCCGTCGGACTGGCAAGATCGTCCCCTCACCCACTTTGTTGCCGTCGATCACATCCCGATCACGCAGAGCGAGGATGAGCAGAGCCATCGGAGCTGGTGCTACACCCTTGGTCTCAGCAAGTTTGGGCTGGATGAGCTTGAAATGTTTCTCTCCCCTGGTCTTCCAGATCAGCCCGTGCGCGATCTCCTCAGAGAAACGGCGGATGAATTGACGAGGGCCGGACAGTCGCCAAAAGTCGGAAGCCACATCCGCGTGGGCCTCTTGGGTCAGAATGTTGAGATTGCCAATCACCGCACCGCTGCACCAGCCGGGCGGATGCTCAGCTTTCGAGAAATTCGCCTACTGCCATAGTTCTCCAGTCCTATCAGTCACTTATGGACTAGCTAGGCCTCCTCTATCCGGTTGTGGAAAACTATTGTGGCACGGTGGAATTCAATAGCCATCCGTGTCGTTCGTGAAAGGTGAAACGTAAAACGTGAAACGGTTCGGAGGGAGAGCACTCGGCAATCCTACGTTTCACGTCTAACGTCTCACGGTCCTGGGAGCGATTTCTCAGCATCCTGCTAGGCCTTCAGGGCTGTTGACAAGCTTTCAGAGCACACGGTACAAAATTGCAGTGACAGTATCAGTGGCCGGACTAAACCCAGTAATAAGGAGGCATGCAGATGAGCGACGTAGCAGCAGAAATCAAGGTGGGCGATACCGCGCCGGATTTTAATTTAAAGGATCAGGACCAGGTGGATGTAAAGCTGAGCGACTATCGCGGCAAGAAAAACGTCGTGCTCTGTTTTTATCCGCTGGACTGGAGCCCCGTCTGTCAAGGCGAGAACAAGTGCTTGACCGACGACTTCCCCAAGTTCCAATCGGCCAACGCAGAACTCTTCGGCGTCAGCTGTGACAGCTTCTTCTCGCACAAGGCTTGGGCTGACTCCATGGATCTCAAGCACCGGTTGCTGTCGGACGTGCATCGGACCACAGCAAAAGGCTACGGCCTCTACTTCGAGCCGTTGAACTGCTCGAAGCGTGCGACCGTCATTGTCGACAAGAACGGCAAGGTTGCCTACGCGAAGGTCCAGGAAATCAAGGTGGCGCGAGAGGACAAGGACATTCTCGAGGCCCTCGCGAAGCTGAGCTAATAGTGCTGAGGACTGAGTGCTGAGGTTGGGGAGTATGCTCTCTGGTCTCAGCACTCAGCACTTTGAATCATGCCAGGAATCGTTGAAGACGTCAGAGACGAAAACTATAAGGAATTCACCGACGCGCCCGCGTCGATCGTCGCCTACGGCCTAGCGACCTGTGAACCCTGCATGGCCTACGACCCGATCCTGGTAGAGACCGCCGCCAAATTTCCAGGCGTAAAAATCGGCAAGGCCAAAATGCATGTCCCAGGCCGCTGCCGCGAGATTAAGAAGAGCCACACCTTCGAGACCTACCCCACAACCCACTTCTTTTCCAACGGCAAGCTGCTCCTGACCCGTGAAGGGGTGGTGGAGCCAGCTGAACTTGCCGCGCTGATTGCGGATCACTTGCTGAAATAGAAAAAGAGCGGGCAGCCTGGTTGTCCGTTATGCTCGCTCAAGGTGCCGACTGCGAGGCGCAACGGGATACTCGCTAGGAATGGCAGAAACGAATCTTCCGCTGGGCGAGGGGCCACAGGCCACCGGCTCACAGGGACGGCGCAGAGGCAGGGCGCTATTTCATCGGTCGCGTCTTGGAACAATGCTCATGCTGAATGAGCCAAGTTGAGCCTTCTTTGCGCAGGATCGTGGTGCATTGCCCGGAGTCCTGCCCTTCGAGTTCGCCCTTCCTGACCGCCTGAAACACATAGTCGTAGGTCGCCCAAGCTGTTGGGCCTGGCGTCCGAACACGCAGACTCGATACGACACTGATAAAACGGAGGGTGCTGCCTTTGGTGAGTTCAGATTCATAGTCCGAGAGCCATTTCTCTATGGACTCCCGCGTCTCCGTCTCGCCATCCTGAATCCCGACGTAATCCTTCGTGTAGAGCTTCAACACAGCTTGTTTGTCTTTCGTTTCGGAGAAGGTCGCGGCTGCCATGGCGGCTTCCTTGACGGTCCTCTCGATCCCCTCTCTTTCATCGGCAGACCAGGCCGCCATGGTCCATGAAAGACACGCCATTAACACAACACCGGCCAGCTGGCTCTTCATCATAGGCCCTCCAATCGGACGACCGTCGACTGATCAATCCGAATAATCGAAGGAGAGATCGCGAGATTGGACTAAACGAATATTGCCAAGCCGCCCCGATGTGAGACCGGGCTCGAGCGCCTTCCAAATCCATTCGGCAAGCTGCCAACCCGTGACATGGTCCGCTTTAAGGACATGGCGAAGATCCTGGCGGTCGAACACCTTCGCTACCTTATCCTGTGCCAAACGATCCAGCGCGCCGATATCCGTCACCATCCCGGTCACCGGATCTATCGTGCCATGGACCGTCACGAAGCAGTCCCACGCGCGGCCTTGATGGCCATCCTGCAGGGCCGTGAACGAGTAGCGGCGCGTGACGCTGGAGACGTCGAGCCCGGCAGCAGCCGTCACCTCTGCATACAAGTCTTCATCCTCATACAACCGAATCGCATGGAGCGTACCGATATCTTTCTGCGCGTCCAACTTGCCCCAGAGGACACGTGCCAGGTTTTCCGACGTGGGAATTCGGCTCTCGAAGTAGGGCATATCCAGGTTCAAATTCTTATGGTCGAATTCTTCGAGCACATTGAGCAAGATGCGCTTCAAATCGAAGAGATTCACAACCATGCCGGTCTTCGGGCCCACCTCGCCCAAGACCGTCACCTCGACCATGTAGTTATGTCCGTGCGCCGGTGGATTGTAACAGAGGCCAAACACTGCACGGTTCTTGGCCTCATCCCATTCAGGCTTGTGATATCGATGGGCAGCGGCAAACTCGATACGCTTTGTCAGTAAAACTGTCGACATAGTTTCCAGTTCTGAGTCCTGAGTTCGAAACTTCGTCCAAACGGACAACGCAAAACTCAGTACTCAGCACTATTGGTTTAAATCAGAGAGCCACTCTTCACGCATGCTCCCTGGAACAGGCAGCTCGGCATGGTACTCGCGATGGTGCACTGTCAGCATAACTGGTTGGCGCAAGTCGGCGAACGCGGCGGTCATCGACATGGTTGGCCTGAATCGGACGAAATGCACCGCGCTGATTTTGGTTTCATGACTGTGCCCGCCTTCGAACTCTCCAAAGACCTGTTCGTTCCCGGTACGGATCGCGACTTTTTCGCCGTGATCGAGTCCCATGAACACGTCGAGCCATTCTTTCATCCGGTCCTGCTCCGTAATCTCAATCAGCAACGTAGCGCTCAACTCACCGGCCTCCGGCATGAGGGCATTGTAGACGTCCAACTCATCCTGGATTTTGCGGGATTCAAGAATGTGCTCGACCCGGATCATTTCCTGGGTCTGAAATCGCAGCGTCTCACGATTTTCGAAGACGAGTGTGACGAGCGGCCCGACGGAAATCCGTCGCCGCTGCTTGAGCGCGATGATCTGTGAGCGGAATTGCTCCCGCTGGCGTTCATAATCATCCATGGGCAACAGATCAGCCTGTGTGAGTTGTTTCATCGTCTTTCTCGCGCTTCACGAACGGCGCTTCTTGCGTTTCACGAACAACGGTTCACTCTTTACGACCGCAGCCCATAGGCATCGCGCACGATTTGAATCGGGTGCTGCGTCGGCCTGCCGCCGGCATGGGCCATGGCGCCGGCTTGATCCAACTGCAATCCTGCCAGTGGGCAATCGGAGGCCACGAGATCGGCTGGCGCCTGCTCAATCGCTCGAACGGCTTTCTGCGCGATCAACATCGAGAGAGGAAAGAACTCCGTCTTGGCGGACCATGAACCGTCGTGCCCGGAGCATTTCTCAATCACCTCGACCTGTGCGCCGGCGCACTCCATGAGTTCTTTGGATTTAAATCCCATGTTCTGGTCCCGCAGATGGCATGGAACCTGGTAGGCCACTCGCCCAGGCTTTTGCTGAAAGTCTGTGGCTAAGGCGCCTTCACGTTTCAACTTCATAAGATATTCGCTGATATCAAACGTCCGTTCTGCCACGCGCCTCACCTCATCGCCCCCGATAATCTCAGGGTATTCCCGCTTCCACATCAAGCTGCAGCTGGGCACCGGCACGACAATGTCGTAGCCTTTTTCCACCCAGGGTAAAAACGACGAAACATTTGCCGAAGCCGCCTGCTGAATCGCCGCCGTATCGCCGGTATCGAACGAGGGCATGCCGCAACAACGCTGTTCGGGAATCACGACATGCACGCCGTTCTTTTCAAGAACTTGGATTGTGGCTTTGCCGATATCCGTCGTTTGATAATTGACCATGCAACTTCCAAACAGCGCGACCTTTCGCTGCGCAGAGGGTGGAACCTGTGCCTTCCCACGCCGCTCCCACCAATGAATAAACGTCTCGGAAGAAAATCGCAAGACCTGTCGATCCCGGTGCAGACCAGCCCATGACTCCATGATCCCGCGAAGAAACCGGAGGCCGAGGATCCAATTGGCGACTGGCGCCAGCAGACTCCCAAGGGAGCCGATCATATCCGTCTTGATCAACAACCGATCGCGCCAGCCGACTCCGCGCGTCACGGCCAGATGCTTTTTCCACGCGATCATCAAGCGGGGAAAATCGAGAGCATACTGATGCGGCGGTGTATAGGGACAGTGGTTGTAGCAGAGTTTACAGTAATAGCACTCATCGACGATCCGATGGTGGTCGGTCGGTGTGAGCTTGGCGACGTCCCCCTCGTACCTGTCGATGCCGTCGAGCAGCGTGTTGAATGACGGACACAGGTTGAAGCAGCGCCTGCAGCCATCGCAAACCTCATAGATGCGCTGCGTGTTTTTCTGGAGCTGTGTGGGGTCGATGGGATTGATCAGGCTCAGACCATTCACGTTGCTCCAATCAGAAAGCAATCAGCGGCCAGCCATCAGCGACAGGGAGGAGTCCGATCCTCATCCAGCCTTTCTGAAAACTGACCGCTGATTGCCGACTACTGTCAGCTCTTCTCAGCCTTGCTTCAGGCTGTCGAGCCCCTTTGTGAAGCGATTCGCATGGGATCGCTCAGCCTTCGCGAGGGTCTCGAACCATTCGGCAATTTCAGGAAATCCCTCGTCCCGAGCCGTTTTGGCCATGCCAGGGTACATCTGCGTGTACTCGTAGGTTTCGCCGTGGACCGCCGACTTCAGATTTGCTTCGGTATTGCCGATCGGCAGCTCAGTCGCCGGATCTCCGACTTCCTTCAGGAAATCCAGGTGTCCGAACGCATGGCCCGTTTCTGCCTCGGACGTATCGCGGAATAAGCCTCCGATATCGGGGAAACCCTCAATGTCCGCTCGCCGGGCAAAATAGAGATAGCGCCGATTGGCTTGGGATTCGCCGGCAAATGCATCCTTGAGATTGTCGTGGCTCTTGGTCCCTTTTAAACTCTTCCCCATCGTATCCTCCTTGTGCTTAGAAAGCGTACCGTCACTGTGTCCGAGATCTTATCACTATGCCCTCGGTGAATAACATAGCGGTCCTCGTGGAATCAATGGGTCTCATCATCCGGTCGGTCGATACCGTGGCAACTCCGACTCCATCTCGGCCAAAGTCTTGTAGGTTTGGTCCTTCGCTGACAGGACGGGTGTCGCAACCGGCCAAGGAATGGCGAGAGCCGGATCGCTCCAGAGGATGCCCCGCTCGTCGCCCGGCGCATAATAGTCTGTGCATTTGTACAGGAACGAAGCGCGGTCACTGGTCACGCAGAATCCATGCGCACAACCTGGTGGCACATAGATTTGGAGCCGATTCTCCGCCGAGATCTCGGCTCCATACCACCGGCCAAAGCTCGGCGATCCCTTTCGGATATCCACCACGACATCATAGACGGCTCCTTCCGTCACCATGACGAGTTTCCCTTGAGCGTGCGGTTCTTGATAGTGGAGCCCGCGCAACGTGCCCCGCGGAGACTGTGAAAGGTTATCCTGAACAAAGGGGCCTGGAATATCGGCATCCGTGTATCGGCTTGCATGGTATGTCTCAAGAAAGAGCCCGCGGGGATCGCGGAAGACATTCGGTTCAATCAGCACGACGCCTGGGATATCGGTTTTCGTGATCCGCACGATTCTCCTGCTTCTCTTCTTACCGGTCTTGCTCGGCTAACCCGCAGCCGGGCTTTCGGGATCGACGATCTCAGGAGGATCGGGGTACAATTGCCCAAGCCGATCGATCAATGGCTTCGCTGCCGGTGTGCTCAGGTGGGTCGGCTCGCTCACCGGATGGTCCCAGGTGAGGGTGCGAATGCCGGCATCCGTCAGTAACGAGCGGATCGTAGACAGACAGGCTTCCAGCGTTAACTCTGTGCCCTCGCGAAGATCGAGCACGCGTTCCTTGGGATCGGTCGGCGGCGCCTCGGTATGTGTGAGTGTCCAACAACGGTCGAAAATGGTGGTTCGGATCTCCGGCGAAACATTGCACATCGCAAGATCGGCCGTACAGAGGGCCGACACGAACAGGACGAATTGCAAATCCGGCATTCCGGAATTCTGGATATCCAACGACGGCATGGCCGAGCATTATCGATGGCGACCGGCACGGAGTCAACGGGCACGATGCTTCGCTGCGCGAAATCGCGCCAACCTGCCAGGCCAGGGGCGCGAGGCTAGTGGCTAGAGGGAAGAAGCCGTGCTTTCAACGGGAAGTCCTTGCCCCTAGCCTCTGGCCCCGCGCCTCTCGCCCAAACATTGGCGATTGCAGCAGGAGCGCTGATGAATAATGCGAGCTAAACGGATATCACGACCGAGGATAAGGAGTGTCAGACCATGATTACCATTTCTTTGATGGGTCAGCTTCAAACCGCTGATGGCGAACGGGACCTCGCGTGTCATGTTCCGTCCCCCATGTCCGTCCGCCAGGTGATTCAACGACAGGGCATTCAGTTGCGTCATCTCCTCCAGCTCATTCGCGAAAAGAAAGTGCTGGTGACCATCAATAAGAAGATTGCCAGCGAGGACTCACTGGTTCAGGACGGCGACGCGATCAGGCTGGTGGGGCACGACGGCATGGGTGGAACGGGGCTGGGTCCCTCGATGTAACGAGGCCACAAAAGTACAGGACCGACACCCCGCTCGGGGAACCGGCCCTGTCACTCGTTCTGCATTCGGCGTGATTGAGACCGCTGCTTACTTCTTCCCGAGGATCGCGTCCTTGGCAGCTTTGGCCACGCGGAACTTGAGCACACGCTTGGCTGGGATCTTGATGGCCTCACCGGTCTGTGGGTTCCGTCCCATGCGGGCCTTGCGGTTCGCCAAGACGAGCTTCCCGAGCCCAGGAATCACGAACACGTTCTTCGCTTCCTTGTAAGCCAAGGCGGCAAAGTCGTCCATGAGTTGGACGGACGCCTTCTTGGTCAACCCGGTCTTCTGGGCCAGGTAATCGGCGATCTGCGACTTGGTCATTGATTTTGCCATGCGAGCAACCTCCTTAAAAGAACAAAAATGGTGAATGATGAAATGCTAATGAACTCGCCCCTCGTGACGCCCGCTCAGACTCGATAAATATTCATGAACGAATAGTCCTGTTGCTGGAAGCGGGGAAAACCTGCGGGAGTCTATCCAAGCGCTTCGAGGCTGTCAACCAGAAAAGCACAAGCCAGGCGTAGGGAAACGCCTTCACCACCTTCTTGCAGTTTCGAGACCAGCCAGCGTACAGTACGGTCGTCCAGCGTATTTCCGAGTCACTATTTCCGTATCTCGAGTTGCTAGCATGGCAAAAGAACTACCGATTCTGCCATCGACCGCCCAACCGACTGATGCGGAAGAAGCAGAGGCGCATCAATATTCTCGCGTGTTCTGTCAGAAAGAAAACTCTCCTCCGCTCCGTTTGCTCTTGGAGTTTCTCACGTCACGCAGTCAGGCTCCGATCACTCCGCCGAACATGGACGCCAGCATGTTGGATGATTGGGCCTGGGTCCAGGTGACGCTTGGGTACGACCGTAACAGAAAACCGATCCAGGTGGTCTGTGTCCGGGATCGAGGCACGTATCAGGACGTATTCGACACAGAGAAGGAGCGGTTCTTAGACCTCCTCTCTGCTCACGACGATGTCGAGGGAGGACTTGTGCGTGCGTTTGTGGAACGTGCGCGGTTTGTGCTCACGACTCGGTTCGCCCAGAATGATATGACCGACGAAGGCTATGACTTCAACGGATGGATCCTGGAATTCTTCCAAGACCAATGCAACGGACTCGTCCAGATCGATAACCAGGGCTTCTACTCACCCAAAGGCGATCTCATCGTCGACCTCTCCGTCAAAGTGGAATGAGCCACAGTGTTAGGAGCCTGTCCGACATTGATCCTTCTACTGCGGCGAATGATCCGCGACCGTCTGCGTCGTTCTCGGCCTGAAAAAATCCTCAATGTATTCCAGCGAATACACCTCCGGTTTTTCCTGGCCTGCGGCCTCGCATCTTGCCGCGCCTCCTTCGCCTCGTCACGAACGCCATGTCAGACAGGCTCCTAGATCCCACTCCGCCAGACCCTGCTCCGCTGTATCAAAAAACTGACCACTGGTTCCAGCGGGCTACCGCCACCCTGCTCAATGAAGTTCCTTGCCGACTCGGCTGCACCAGCTGTTGCATCGGCCCCTTTCCGATCACCCTCCTCGACGTTCACACCCTCCAGCAGGGACTCGCCGCCCTCCCGCCGGATCACCGCCATCGTCTCGAACAGCGCGCCACCAAACAGACCGCCGCCATGGAGGCCTCGTTCCCACAACTGACTCACAGCGACCTGCTCGATCATTGGCCCGATCGGGACATCGACCGATTGGTCGCAGAGTTTCACCATCATCCCTGTCCAGCGCTAGAGACAGATGGGCGCTGTGGCATCTACCATTACCGCCCTCTGGTTTGCCGATCGATGGGAATCCCGACGGAAGATCGCGGTCTGGCCCATGGCGCCTGCGAGGTCCAAACCTTCATCCCGATCCTGCGGCTCCCCTCCGCATTCAGAGAGGACGAAGATCGCTTGGCGCAGGAGGAAGCGGCTTCACTGGACGCGCTTCGTCGGGTCACCGGATCAACAGGAGAAGAAGTATTCCTGCCCTATGGGTTCTTAGCCCGCGAGAAATAGACAAGCCCGGTCTATCCGGTCTCTCTGGTCTATTCGGTCTGTCTCGTGTGTTTGGTTTAGAAACTAACCAGAGAGACCAGACAGACGAGATAGACGAGACAGACCGGACAGACCTAGACAGAGGCTAAAATCCTGTGCTACTGTCGCCCCCTTGGTTGCAGGAGCGCCTGTAGCTCAGCTGGATAGAGCATCAGCCTCCGGAGCTGAGGGCCACAGGTTCAAATCCTGTCAGGCGCACCAAACACAGGCAAGGAACAGCAGCCGCACACAGATATCCGCCACACACATACCCGGTGGGCCGTTAGCTCAGTTGGTAGAGCAGCTGACTCTTAATCAGCGGGCCGTAGGTTC
>JANNXZ010000200.1:0-6194 GCA_031409835.1 Nitrospirota bacterium | reverse complement strand
TGACGACATGGGGCTCGGCAAGACACTCCAGGCCATCTGTCTTTTGGCTGCGATTCAGGAGGGCCGCATCAAGACCTCGCCGGGGGTAAAGGGCCCTCATTTAGTCGTGGTGCCGACGAGCCTCCTTTTCAATTGGGAGCAGGAACTTGCGCGGTTTGCTCCCGGCTTGAAGGTTCATGCCTACAGCGGCAGCGAGCGAACGCTCGATGCCAAGGACGGCGAGGTCGTCATTACGACGTATGGACTGGTCCGTCGGGACATCGACATCTTGGAGCGGATGGCCTTTCATATCATTGTGTTCGATGAAGCGCAGGCAGTGAAGAACATTTCGGCTGACACCACTGGCGCAGTCCGACGGCTTAAAGGGCGCTTCAAGCTCACATTGACCGGCACCCCGCTCGAAAACCATCTCGGTGAGTATTTTTCCGTGATCGATCTCTGCATGCCGGGCCTGCTAGGAGACTATGACCGGTTCAAGCCGCAGTTGAAGCGGGTCGAGGGCCGCGCGCTGGAGCGGTTGCTTCATCGGACCAGGCCCTTCATCTTGCGGCGGACCAAGGCCGAGATCCTCCATGACTTGCCTCCGAAAATCGAGAGCGAGGTGTTCCTCGACTTGACCGATCGGCAAAAATCGCTCTATCAGCAGACGGTTGCTCAAGTTCGCTCCACGATTGACGAGGCCTACCGCACGAAGACCTCCGGCCAGGCGCAGTTCATCGCGTTGACGGCCATTCTCAAGCTCCGCCAGGTCTGTCTTTCGCCTCGCCTCCTGACAAACAAAGCCGACGAGTCCTCGCCCAAGATCAATTTTCTGATGGGGCGTCTGCAAGTTTTACTGGACGAGGGGCACAGCGCCCTGGTCTTTTCCCAGTTCACCAGTTTTCTGGACATTGTGCAGGAGTCTTGCGTCCGGCACGAGATAACCTACCATCGGCTGGACGGCTCAACTGCGGCAGTGGCGCGCAAGGGCCGTGTGGTGGCGTTTCAGACCGGGGAACAGCCGAGCGTGTTTCTATTGAGTCTCAAGGCGGGGGGACAGGGGCTGAATCTCACCAAAGCAAGCTATGTGTTTCATCTGGACCCCTGGTGGAATCCGGCGGTAGAGAATCAGGCGTCCGACCGCGCGCACCGTATCGGGCAGCAGCGCACCGTCTCGATCGTCCGCATTCTCATGCGCCACAGTATCGAGGAGAAAATGATTGCACTTAAGCAGCGGAAACTCGAACTGTACGACGCAGTCATGGCCGGTGCAGTGCGCGGTTCCGGGCAGGGCGTCTTGACGAAAGCTGACTTCGAGTATCTGCTCTCGCCGAGTGCGGGATGAAGAGGTATCCATTTATGCTTAGAAGCTTGCAGAGAGTCGATCGGGGGGAGTTTTTGCCGTGCTAACGGCGCACGCCGTTCGAGGAAGGTGTTTGGTGGACGCTCATCGCGATTTGCGCAAACTCTTGAATATTCTTTGAGCAGCGACCACAGCACCCAGGGTCTTTCAATCCAAACTTCGCTTTGAGCTGGCAGGGCATGACTATGCCGGCTTGTCCCGCCTCGCGGATATCCGAATCGGTAATTCCCTTACAGAGGCAGAGGTACATGGGCCGTACTCCATTATCGTCACGGAAGGTTCTGTTGGCCGTTAACGATTATGATAACTGTTATCAACTGAGGTGATGTTACGCCCCTTCCCTCTTTTTGTCAAGAGGGGAGGGGCGTATATGTGTTGTGTGGGAGAGTGGAATGACTAAGGTATTGAGAACCTAGGCTTTAGAGTGTTTGTTCTAATTGATCGACCATCTCGCGAATCGTATTGAACCCCGATTGCCAAAACTCTTCAGATGCCATATCGACGCCAACCTTGGCGAGAATCGTCTGCGGTGACTCTGACCCTCCTGTACTCAGCAGCTCGAGATATTTTGGCACAAACGAGGCTCCTTCTTTCTGATACGTCCGGTAGAGGGCGAGGACCAATAAGTTGCCGAAGCTGTAGGCGTAGCAATAGAAGGGGCTGGCAAAGATGTGTGGAATGGTCAGCCATTCCCATTGAAACTCATCCGGGACCTTGATGCCTTTTCCAAACTGCTGCCGCACCTCGGTCAGATAGGTCTTGGCTAGATCTTTTACCGTCGCGCCCTGGGCGATCATCTCATGGGCCTGATTCTCAAATTGGACAAAATAGGCTTGCCGGATGACTGTGGCGTAGATGTCATCCAGTTGGTTGAGCAGGAGTCCTTGCCTCACCTTCTTGTCCCGCTCCTGATTCATGAGGGCATCGGATAGGATTCGTTCCCCGAACACCGAGGCTGTCTCCGCCAGCGGGAGGGTGGAATGGAAGGTAAACAGGGAATGCTGCGACGCCAGCATGCCGTGGACGGCATGGCCGAGTTCATGGGCCATCGTCGCGATATCGCGTGCCTCGCCGGTGAAATTCAACAGGACGTACGGGGTCATGCCTGGGAGGACGCTGTAACAATAGGCGCCCCCGATTTTTCCGGGCCTCGTCCGCGCGTCGATATGTCGCTCGTGAACTACCTGTTCTGCCAAGTCGGCTAATTGCGGAGAGAACCCTCGATAGGCCTCCAGCACCATTCGGACGGCATCCTGATAGCGATAAGATTTCTGTGCTGTGCGATGCGGCGCATAGATGTGATAGCGGCTCATCGGCTTGATCTTGCACAAGCGAGCCTTGATGCGGAAGTACTCCTGAAAGATTCCGGCGTTCTTCTGGCAGACCTTCAGGAGCGAGGCCACGGCTGCATCGGGAATGTCATTCCCGAGGTTGCGGGTGGCAATGGGGGAAGCGAACCGACGAAGTTGTAGATTCTCCGCTTTCCAGTCGTTGACCAAGGTTTTGTAGATTTCGCCCAGCAGATCGTGCTGATCGGCGTAGACGCGATATAGCTCTCGATAGGCGGCTTCACGCAGCCGTCCTTGCGCATGGCGGAGATAGGACGTCAGTTCCTCGCGCGTCATGGTCTTCCGTTTACCGTTGATGGTAAGCGTAAATGTGAAGGCGTTCGTCACGACGTCGTACAGCGAATGGATGGCGCTACGCCCCGTAATGTTCTTGATGTTGATGATCTTCTCTTCCGACTCAGTCAACGTGTGAGGCTGAAACAGGCGGATGGTTTCGAGGTGATACCGGAGCGTGCCCGTTCCAGTCATGAGCCGTCGGGCATTGTCCTCATCGACGCTTTGCCACCAGAGGTCGAAGAACACCAATCGGTTCTGGAGTGCCGTGAGCCGCTCCTCAACCTTGGTCTTAAACGAGCGCGCGTCGAGGTCTTTCGTGTTTTCGGAGAACCAGAGGTAGGCGTAGGCGCCGATCTTGGACGATGCAGCTGCGATGTCTTCGCTGAGCGTCAGCAGTGGGTGGAAGATGGAAGTTGCCATGGCTGGGCTAAGCTGAGCCCTCGCAGATTCAAATTGTGCCACCTTTGACTCGATCTCTCCCAGCAGGGTCTCAAAACGCTGCACCGGATTCTTTGCCAAATGTGAGAGATCCCAGCGCTCGGAATAGACGAGTTTCTTCCGTATTGAGGAAGAGGGGTTGCGCAAGGTCGACGTGTTTCGGCTGGTTTTCACAGGCATAGATCGCAGCTCCTTCATCTTGCCCGCATGCATCATGCAGGCTGGCCTTGTCGGCCATGATCATACCATTCCCGCCAATGAGGCCGCAGAGTTTTTTGCTAGCTCCGGGAGAATCTTCCATCTGCGGTGGTATCTTCGGTATGATGCGCGAAGCGTAAAGGGGAAACCTCATGACCGATCAAGAGATCAACCGGGCAGTCCAATATGTCACAGCCAGCACGTCTTATGGGCGGGACACAGTGGCCGAGATTCTCAAGACGGGGTTGAGTGAAATGACTGTGTTGGCCACTCAATCGTCGGAGCGGTTCGAGCGGAACGTGTTGTTGGAATATGTCTGCCAATGGACCATCAAACGAACGGGCCAAACGGAACCGTTGGTCAGGGAGATCCTTGGCTGTGCGAGCCGTTGGCTCGATGAAGTGTATGAGGAAATCGCCAAACGCCAGCCGGAAGCTCTCGGCCTCTCGCCCGATGATGACGACGAAGGAGCGGAGCCGGTCTAGCGAACGTCATTCGTGAAGCGCGAGAGATGCGAGAACGGCGCGACTGGACAGATTAGATCCCCACCTCATCTCGCTGGGGCCGATCAGTGAAGTGTTAGTTCTTAAGCAGGCAGGGAACTTTTGAGGAGTTCAAAATTCTTCGTCACCATTGCGTCGCCGTTTTTGGTGGACACATCGATACCGGCGGCGCAGACGGTTCGGCACTCGTCGATTCGACCCAATTTGTGGAGTGATTGGGCCCAGGCATAGTAGGCGGCTGAGTAGGTGGGTTTCACCGTGATGCATTGTTGAAGGGCCTTGGCTGCTTCTTCGAAGTTTGCATCTTCCATGTAGGCCTTCCCAAGACCAAACCAGGCCACCTCGTCGTTCGGGTCAATTGCCAACACTTTTTTGAGTGGTTCAATGCGGCGATTTGCCATGTATTCCTCCAGGTATGCGTGACGATAGCAGTGGCGAGCGCTCGTTGTCTATGCTCTTTCCTGCATGCTAATCTGACTTCTGCAGGACGCTTAAAAAGTCTGCCAGCTTCGTTCTCGCATCGTTTCGTCCCTCAACGTACCGCACGGGTACGCCTCGGGGCTTCACTCGTTGCGGCCTTGCCTGGGACAAGGCGCGTCTCGGCGCGCCAGGGTTGGGCGGGTGAGAAGTCTGGCCATTCTGAGCGTCCTGCTGGGCAAGTAAGCTGGAGCATTGATGGGTAAGACGGGCCTTGTTGACCACCCGGCATATCTGGAACATGACATGGGGGCTGGGCACCCTGAGTCGCCTCATCGGTTACGTGCCATCATGTCGCAGCTGGAGCAGAGCGGTACGGCGGATCGGCTGACCAGGATTGAACCGCGAACGGCTGAAGATGAATGGATTACGCAGATCCATACGCCGTCGTATCTTGCGATGCTGAAGACTCACGCGCCGACGAATGGGCAGGTTTCACTCGATCCCGATACTTCCATGTCTCCCGGTTCGTTGACGGCCGCGTATCTGGCAGCAGGCGGGGCGTTGGCCGGGGTCGATGCGATCATGAGCCGACAAGTAGACCATGTATTTTGCGCGGTGAGGCCGCCGGGACATCATGCCGAAGCGGGGCGCGCAATGGGCTTTTGTCTCTTCAATAATGTGGCGATTGCCGCGCGGTATGCCCAGAAGAAATATGGCCTCAAGCGTATCTTGATTGTCGATTGGGATGTGCACCACGGCAACGGCACGCAGCACAGTTTCGAGGACGATCCTTCCGTGCTCTTCTTCAGCACGCATCAATACCCGCACTATCCGGGAACGGGTCGAGAATCGGAACGGGGACGGGGGGCAGGCGAGGGGTTCACGATCAATGTGCCGATGGAAGCGGGTGAGGGTGATGAGGAGTATCGTGCTGTCTTTCAGAAATCGTTAGTGCCGGCGGCCGATGCGTTCAAACCGGAATTCGTGATTATCTCAGCTGGGTTCGATGCGCACAAAGACGATCCGCTTGCGAGTATGGGGTTGACGGAGGAGGGCTACGCAGACCTCACGGGCATCGTGGCCGGTATTGCCAAGCGCCATGCCGACGGACGCATACTCTCGTCGCTCGAAGGTGGGTATCACCTAACATCCTTGGCTGCTTCGGTCGATCGCCACATTCAGGCCCTCTTAGCAGAATGCTGAAAAAGCCCACCAGCTGCGTTCTCGCATCGCTCAGACCCTCAACGTACCCCAGAGGGTACGCCTCGGTCCTTCGCGCGCTGCGGCCCTGCTGGATGGCCTTTTTGAGCATTCTGCCTGACGTGCTCCTGTTGTCCCAGATGTACAGGCGAATGAAACTTCAGTGCGTCCACAGAGTTTTTTTGGTAGCCTCTTAGCCGCATGAAGACCGTTATAAAAGTTCTGCTCGGGTGTGTCCTGGTCGGTGTGCTCGTGTATGTGTATTACACCGAGATCAAGCCGGTCGTGATTTTCGGGTTGCGGTCGGATTATGCCCGTGCGATTCCATTTCAAAAGATTCCGGAAGGTCTGACGAGCCTGAAGGCCGAATCTTGTGGGGAGTGCCATCGCGAGATCTATGAGGAATGGAAGACGAGTATCCACGCCCATGCGTATGAGGATCCGTTCTTTCAGGCCTATTGGAAAAAA
>JANNXZ010000199.1:0-2765 GCA_031409835.1 Nitrospirota bacterium | reverse complement strand
GAGGATCAGCTGCGGTTCGAAGTCGTCTACCACTTGCACTCGCTTCCCCTTCAGCAGCGTCTTCGTCTCAAGGCGCGTATCACCGAGGACGATCCGACGATTGCGTCGGTCACTGGAGTCTGGAAGGGCGCTGATTTTCTGGAACGAGAAGTGTACGACATGATGGGTATTCATTTTTCCGGTCACCCCGATCTCCGGCGCATTCTGATGCCGGAGGATTATGCCGAGGGATACCCGTTGAGAAAGGACTTTCCGACCGAAGGGCGTGGCTGGCGCAGCGAGTTCGACTTCATTCCGAGATTCGATGAGGCCTCGGTCGACGTCATCGAGAGCGAAGTCCCTGAGGAGCAGAAAGTGTTCTATCGCGCTGAGACCGGCGTACCCGCTTCCCAACGGAGAGAGGAACTGCTGCTGAACATGGGGCCGCAGCATCCGAGTACGCATGGTGTGTTGCGCGTCGTGCTCTTATTGGACGGTGAACGGGTTGTGAAGGCCACCCCTGACCTCGGTTACCTCCATCGAGGCGTCGAAAAGTTGTCCGAAGGCCTGACGTACATGCAGATCATTCCCCACACGGACCGGCTCGACTATGTCTGTGCCATGTCCAACAACTACGCGTATGTGCGTGCTGTGGAGAAACTCCTCGAGATCGAGGTGCCGATCCGAGCCGAGTACATTCGGACCCTCGTGGCCGAGATGCAACGCATCATCGGACACCTTTTTTGGCTCGGTACGCAGGCGCTGGATATCGGCGCTATGACCGTGTTTTTCTGGACTTTCCGAGAGCGCGAAACTCTGTTGGATATGTTCGAAAAGCTCTGCGGAGCCCGTCTGACCCTGAACTACTATCGTATCGGCGGTGTCGATAGCGATTTTACCCCCGAGTTGGTCCAGCGGATGAAGGCGTTCCTCGATATCTTTCCTGAGAAGGTCAAGGAATACGATGCGCTCATTGCGTCGAACCGCATCTGGCTCGGCCGCACGAAGAACATCGCCCTCCTCTCAGCCGAGGATGCGATCAGCTTCGGCTGCACCGGGCCGGTCTTGCGAGGATCGGGCGTCGCCTACGATGTCCGCAAGACCGAGCCCTACGGCGTATACGACAAAGTCGATTGGGACGTGCCGATCGGCAGGAACGGCGACACCTACGACCGATACTGGATCCGCATGGAAGAAATGCGGCAGAGCGCCAGGATCATTGCACAGTGTCTCGATCAGCTGCCTGCTGGGCCGATCATGGCCGAGGCGCCGCAATATATTCCGCCGCCCAAGGAATTGGTCATGCGGGATATGGAAAGCTTGATCCATCATTTCATCATTTATACTCAGGGCATCAAGCCGCCGAAGGCTGAGACCTATTGCGCAACCGAGGCCCCGAAGGGCGAGTTGGGGTTTTTCATCGTCAGCGACGGCAGCGCCCGCCCCTACCGGTTGAAGATTCGCGCGCCGTCATTCGTGCACATGGGGGCCTTCGACCATATGGCGCGAGGCTACTTGATTTCCGACGTCATCACGATCTTCGGAACCTACGACGTGGTGATGGGAGAATGCGATCGATGAGGCTTAGGAGCCAGGTGTCCGCAGTGCTCGCGGAACGCGCGCCTCGGAAGGCCTCGTTCGACGCGCGCACGTTGGGACACGCTGGCTCCAGCCTCATCTTGTCGAGGCGGTGGAGAGAATGCTGAAAGAGAAATACCAGAAGGAAATCGACGAGATTATCTCACGCTATCCTGTTAGGCGCTCGGCGCTGATTCCCTTGCTCTACCTGGCGCAACGGGACGAGGGCTTTGTGTCCGAGGCGGCAATGAAGGAGATCGCGGCGCTTTTGCGTTTGACCCCGCCCCAAGTCTATGAGACGGCCACGTTTTATACGATGCTCAATCTCAAGCCTGTGGGGAAATTTCATCTTCAAGTCTGCAAGTCTCTGATGTGCGCGCTGGCCGGGTCGGATACGGTCATCGGGTGGGTCAAGACAAAACTTGGAATCGGACCAGGCGAGATGACGACCGACAAGCTTTTTTCCCTCAGCGCAGTCGAATGCCTTGCTGCCTGCGGGACCGCGCCGATGATGCAGGTCAATGACGACTATTACGAACGGCTTACAGAGCAAACATTCGACCGAATCCTGGCCGATCTCAAACAACAGGGGACCTGTTCGCTCAAGACCGGTCCGTTTATGTGGCCGGAGGCGCCGAGGGCGCAATGAAAAATGAGAAATGTAAAATGAAAAATTTGGCCGACCATTTTGCATTGTTAATTTCGCATTTTTAATTCGGAACATCATGCCTAAGTACGAACTAATATTGCTCAAGAATATGATGCAGCCCGGCTACACCGGCTCGCTCCAGGATTACGAGCGCGCAGGCGGCTATCAAGCGCTCCGCAAGGTCGTGGGGAAGGTGCCGCCGGCTGGGGTCACCGGCATTGTTATGAAATCAGGGCTGCGGGGGCGTGGCGGCGCAGGCTTCCCGACCGGCTTGAAGTGGAATTTTCTCCCAAAGGACTATGTAGGCCCGAAGTATCTCTGTTGTAATGCCGACGAAAGTGAGCCAGGCACGTTCAAGGACCGACAGCTCATTGAGCGAGATCCCCATCAGCTCTTGGAGGGCATTGTGCTCGCCTGCTACGCGATTGGAGCAGAAACCGCCTACATTTATATACGGGGCGAATTCGTCCTCGGAGCCAGGATTTTGGAACAGGCGATTGCCGAAGCGCGAACCGCCGGCTATATCGGCACGAATATCTTGAGCGCCGGCATCACCGCC
>JANNXZ010000198.1:0-1646 GCA_031409835.1 Nitrospirota bacterium | reverse complement strand
TTCTTCACGCACCCGCTTGAAGACCTGCGCGGTCTTCCGCAACTTGGTCGTGTCCGAATCGCGAATCGTCAGCATCGCATCTTCGTGCCCCTGCTCCGCACAGATTGCCATGGTGAGACAGTTCGTCCCGGCACGAATCATCTTCAAGGTCAAATTGGCATAATGGCAATGCACGCCGATGAAGATACAGGCCTCGATCTTGTTACCCCAAATTGTCAGGTTCGGATGGTTTGGATTGATGACCTCTTCCGGATCGATCTTCGGATACTTTGGGCGATAGTCCGGCATGGGGATGATCATGACGTCAGGAATCTGCGCGGCAATTTCCAGCACGGCCTTGGCCTTTTCAATGGCATGCTCGTTCCAAGCCCAGAGTACCAACGGTCCTGGGAAGATCGTGGCGTTGGGACTGGTCAACATTTTACGAGCCATCTCTTCGATGACCTTATCCTCGTTCTCCTCTAGCAACCCATAATACAGTCCTTGCCCTGGGTCAGGCAGCGCAACCCCTAACTGAGCCGCAGACGGAGGATGGAACCCGGCAGGGCCAGGAACAATGATGCGTTCTCTTGTATCTGTCGTCGTCGCCACTCCCGTACCTCCCTAATTACCTATCACAATCATTGGATCGGACAGGACTGCAACGGTGGTTTTCTCTTCATACCGAATGTTATCGGTGACGGCAGCCATCGGTAATTGATCGATCATAATCATCTTAATGGCATTATTTTTTGCCATCGTGTCGCACACCCACACACAGAGCGCACAACCCTTGCACCGATCCACCGCTATGTAGGCAGTACCGTACTTGAAGCCCTTATCCGTTCCCATCGTTTCGCTATACTGAATGGTATTCGCTTCAGGACAATATTGCGTACAGAGCTTGCAGCTCTTCGAGGCACATATCTCAACACTGATATTGGCTACCAGATACATGGTACTCCTTCGTGCTACATCCTAGTTAGGCGTTTACGGTCGCGCTGATTTCCGACCGTTTGACCGATGCTGCAGCCCAACCGTGATCGACGGCGTAATTCCAGCCGGCCTGAATTACCGCCACATTTTTATCGATCAACTCCTGCTTCTTTTTGAATTTCCGTTCGACGACACTGTCCAACGCCGCAGTTCCGCCGGAGACGACAAATCCCTTGCCAAGGAACCGATCCTTCACAGACATCTCCAGCGCCTCGACCGAGGTGAGTCCCGTAATGGCGCCAATGCAGCCCATCAAGGCCATATTCGTCGCGAGGTCCATCCCTGCAACTTCGAGGGACAGCTTGGTGGCGGGGAAATAGTAGAGCTTTGCTCGGCGCTCTTCCAACTCACGCTGCTGATCTCTATGAAGGCTCATTGGACCATCATTGTTGATCAGTGCAATCCCATCTTCCTTCAATCCAAAGTAGAACGGCATCGTATAGGACTTGCCGTGGGTAATGACCTGGGGATGGAAGATAATGATGATGTGCGGGAAGGTAATTTCCCCGATTTCATAGATCGGTTCATCTGACACACGGACGTAGCTCTCGACCGGCGCCATCCGTTTTTCCGACCCGTAAAATGGGACGATCGTGCTTTCACCGCCGGCATGGATCACCGCAGTGCTCAGAATGTGTGACCCTGTCACAACACCCTGACCGCCGACCCCT
>JANNXZ010000197.1:0-13271 GCA_031409835.1 Nitrospirota bacterium | reverse complement strand
AAAGAGCCGATGGTCATGGCGGGGAAACTAATGCAGGACGAAGCGCGACGGCATAACGTTCGTATCTTTCCTGTGGATAGCGAACACAGTGCCATCTTCCAGTCGTTAGAAGGCCATCGCAAAGAGGATGTCCGCCGCCTGATCTTGACAGCGTCCGGAGGAGCCCTTTGGACCCTGAGCCGGGAGGAATTGAAAGATGTCACACCCGAACAGGCACTCCAACATCCCAACTGGAAAATGGGCGCAAAAATCACGATTGATTCTGCCACGCTCATGAACAAAGGACTCGAAGTTGTCGAAGCCCGGTGGCTCTTCGACATCCCGGAATCCCAGATCGAGGTCATGATCCATCGGGAAAGCATTATTCATTCTCTGGTAGAATATCAGGATCGTTCAATGATCGCGCAGTTGGGATTGCCGGATATGCGAACACCCATTTCCTATGCGATGAGATATCCAGGGCGCATGCCGCTGGATCTACCGTCATTGGATCTGACGGAGATCGGGAAGTTGACGTTTTGCAAACCGGATCACGACCGATTCCCCTGCTTGGGTCTTGGTTATGAATCCCTGCGAATCGGCGGTACGATGCCTGCCACGATGAATGCCGCAAATGAAATCGCCGTCGAGGCATTCTTGAACGGAGGTATCCGTTTCACCGACATTGCGGAGATCATTCGCAGCACGATGGACGTCCACACCACCAAAGACGTCGAGACGTTGGAAGACGCGCTGGAAGCGGATCGCTGGGCGCGAGAGAAGGCCGAGTCGTTGGTTGTCGCGTTGGCACGCTAGGGTTCACACGAAGGAGCATATACTGTGTTCATGGCATTTACCAGGTCCCCCGATACCGTATGGTTGCTCTTTCAGAATGCATGGTGGTTCCTAATCGTTCTGGGTGTGTTAGTCGCATTCCATGAGCTCGGGCATTTCTTGGCTGCTCGCTGGGTCGGCGTCAAGGTGCTCAAGTTTTCTCTTGGATTCGGACCGAAACTCTTCGGCAGAAAAATGGGCGAGACAGAATATCTCCTTTCGGCCATTCCACTCGGTGGCTACGTGAAACTCTTCGGCGAAGATGAGACCGAGGCGACCACACAGGAGGATCGTGCGCGGTCGTTTGCGCACAAAAAATTATGGGGCAAAGTCCTGATCGTCGCCGCGGGGCCTGGGTTTAACTTCATTCTGGCGTATTTCATTTTTGCCGGATGGCTGGCGACCGGCACGCCGCTTTTTGTCCCGACGTTCCAGGATCTTTCCCCCGATATCGAAGCGATGACTCCAGGCTCTCCAGCCGATATCGCAGGTGTTCAGATCGGAGATCATGTCAACCGAGTCAATGGACAAGACATTTCGACCAGGAATGAACTCTTCGACGCCGTGGCCAAAAGCAACGGACAGGCGTTGACGCTCGAGATCAAACGAGGCGAACAGGTCAAAATGCTCACGGTCACGCCCACTGCCGCACCAGGACCACGGGCCTCTGCACAAGAGCCCGGATACTATCTGGGCGTCGAAGAAACACAGCCTCTCGTGACGTCAGTCATGCAAAGCTCTCCGGCGGCAAAAGCCGGGCTTCAAGCCGGGGATCACGTGGTCAACATCGAGGGCCAGACAATCCATACCTGGTCCCAGATGACCGGTATCGTGAAAGAAAACCCCAACAACCAACTACACATAGAGGTCTTGCGGGAAGGGCATCGAGTTCCGCTGACCGTGACGCCCTCTGCTGAGAAGGCGATGGTCAATGGCCAATCGGTCGATGTCGGCAAGATCGGCATTTCAGGGCCAGGCCGTTCGATCATGCGCTCCAGCACCCCACTGATGTCGCTCTATGACGGCTTGGGAGCCACGTGGGGCTGGACCGAGTTGACCGCAATCGGCCTCTACAAAATGATCGTGGGGGACATTTCCAGCAAGAACATTGGCGGCCCGCTGACGATCGCCAATATTTCCGGAGAGGCTGCTACGCAGGGCGCCTCAAGCGTCATCTTTCTCATTGCGATTTTGAGCATCAATCTGGGCGTCCTCAACTTGCTCCCCATTCCCATTCTCGACGGCGGCCACTTGATGTTTTTCCTGATCGAGGGCATCCTCAGGAAACCCCTTGGCGAACGCCAGAGAGAACTCGCACAACAGGCAGGCCTCGTGCTATTAGTGGGCGTGATGGTCTTTGCGTTCTGGAATGATATTGAACGGATCTTCCTTAGATAGAGAATGAGTCCGAACGTCTGAATGTCGAACGCCATCATATCAACAACACATTTCCTCACTCACCGGCACACCAGACGTGATGACGTTCGGGCGTGACGGCTTTTTGACCTTTCTCAAAAAACCATGCGGACATCCCAAGTCTTAATCCCTACATTGCGAGAAGATCCTGGCGAAGCGGAAACCGTCAGCCATAAGCTCATGCTCCGAGCCGGACTGATTCGCAAGGTGGCGGCTGGCATCTACACCTACCTCCCGCTCGGCCTCAGGGTCATTCGAAAGGTCGAACAGATCATTCGTGAGGAAATGAACCGAGCCGGAGCCCAAGAACTCCTCATGCCTATTGCCTCTCCCGCAGAGTTGTGGCGAGAAACCGGCCGATGGAATTTCTACGGCAAGGAGCTGATCCGCTTCAAGGATCGCCACGAGCGCGAGTTCTGCTTGGGGCCGACCCATGAGGAAGTGATCACCGATCTATTCAGACGCGAAGTCCGCTCCTATCGGCAGATGCCGCTGAACTTCTATCAGATCCAAACGAAGTTTCGAGATGAAATCCGTCCCCGCTTCGGACTGATGCGGGGACGAGAGTTCATCATGAAAGACGCCTACAGCTTCGATCAGGACGAAGTGAGCGCCAAGCTCAGCTATCAGAAGATGTACGATGCCTACCATCGTATTTTCACGCGCTGCGGCCTCACCTTTCGTGCCGTGGAAGCCGACACCGGCCTGATCGGCGGCAGTTCATCTCACGAATTCATGGTGCTCGCCGAAACGGGCGAGAACACCATCGTCTACAGCGATACCGGCACCTACGCCGCCAACGTCGAGCAGGCCGAAGTGCTCCCTCCTACCGATGTGGATACTGAATCACCGCGTCCTTTGCGTACCGTCCAAACGCCTCGCTGCCGGACAGTCGAAGAGGTCACAAAATTCTTGAACATTCCCCCGACGCATCTCGTAAAAACACTCCTGTATTCTGCAGGCAAAGACACGGTTGCCGTGTTGATACGGGGAGACCATGAGGCAAATGAGGTCAAAATTCAACGACTTCTGCGAGTGACTGATCTTGAGCTTGCAACTCCCACAACCGTCGAGCAAGTCACTGGCGCACCAGTCGGGTTTGCCGGTCCAATTGGCCTGAAACAGGTTCGGATTATTGCCGACCACGCGGTCAAATCCCTGCGCAACGTGGTCGTCGGCGGCAATCAGAGTGATACGCACTATGTCGATGCAAATTGGGATCGTGATTTTCAGATTGAGCAGTTTGCCGATCTCCGCAGCGCCTGCGCAGGAGATCCGTCACCGAGAAAAGATGGAACATTGAAGGCAACAAAAGGCATCGAAGTCGGACATGTCTTTATGCTCGGCACCAAATACAGCGAAGCCATGAAGGCCTCCTTCCTGGATCTTCACGGCAACGAGTGCCTCGCCGTCATGGGCTGTTACGGTATCGGCGTCGGACGCACCGCCGCTTCGGCGATCGAACAGAACCACGACGCGAAAGGCATTATCTGGCCCTTCCCCATCGCGCCGTTCCATGTGCATCTCCTCCCGCTCACCCATTCAACGCAGACCGCCAAGGTCACCGCGCAACTCTACGACGAACTGGAGTCGGCAGGGTTCGAAGTACTCTGGGATGATCGGGATGAACGAGCGGGCGTGAAATTCAACGATGCGGACCTAATCGGAGCTCCATACCAGATCGTTGTCGGAGACAAAGGCCTCGCCGAAGGAGTGGTGGAGGTCAAAACTCGAAAGGATGGGGTGAAACTGAAGCTGCCTCCGGCGCAAGTCGCCGCTCATCTGGTTCGCATACAAACAAGCTGAACACCATATTGCTCACCAACGGTTTTTCCGCATTGTCACTCCCGTAGATATCCCAGTCTGAAACCGCCTTTTCCTTGCCTTCCATCCGTGATCAGCTAGACTGAGCATCAATCTCTGCCTCAAGGCACCTGTGGTCATGTGGATCGTACTCACTCTTCATTGAGCAGACAACTCCGGCAATGACCTCCGTAGCCAATGGCCAGGAGCCCTTGTAATGCAAGCCAATCCCGTCCCACAAAACCTTCAGGAACTTCAGCAGAAAGTGGTATTCGCCGAGAACGTCAAGCGCATCACGGACCAAATCCATGCAGCCGGCGATCTTGACCACATACTCCTGGACCTGCGCAAAGAAATTCTCAGCGTTTTCGATGCCGAAGACCTCACCATCTTCGCGTTCGATTCGGAGAAGAAAGAGATTTTCTCCAAAGTCCCTCACATCGACAGCGTCGAGGAATTCCGAATCCCCATCACCGAACAAAGCCTGGCTGGGTTCTGCGCAAAGTATCTCCGCCCAGTAAGCATTGCCGACGCCTATAACATCGCAGAACTGCAAGGCGTCCATCCCTCACTCGTCCACGACACGACCTACGACAAGCGGACGGGTTTCAAGACGAAACAAGTCCTGACCTACCCGATCGTGGCGGACAACAAGTATTTGATGGGCGTCCTGCAACTCCTCAACAAGAAGAGCGGCACACGTTTCACAAGGAAAGACGAAGAGTCCGTCGCGGAGATTGCAAAAGCACTCGGCATCGCCTTCTTCAACCTCCGCAAGGTCTCGAAGAAAGCCCCAACCAAGTTCGATCGCCTGGTTACGAATAACAATATTTCCCAGAATGAATTGGACAATGCGATCGCCGAGTCTCGAAAAGGCCTGTCGGACTTCGAGAGCATCTTGATTGAAAAGTATAAGGTGCCGAAGCTCGAGATCGGCAAATCGCTCGCCCAGTTTCACAAATGCCCCTACATCGAGTACAGCGAACGGACAATTGTCGATGTCGAGCTTCTAAAAAACCTCAACGTCGACTACCTCAAAAAAAACCACTGGATGCCCCTCAAGCGTGACCGAACCGCCATTGAAATTTTGACGGACGACCCCGGCGACCTCGACCGCGTGGCGGATATTAAGCGGACCTTCCCCGGTCTCAACATTCGCTTTGCAATCAGCCTCCGTCGTGATATCGCCCAGTTCCTCGGTTCCGCCACAGGACAGGGAGATACCAGCAGCACCAGAAAGTTAGATGAGAATGTCTCCGACATTCTTGGCGAACTCGTCAACGAAGCCCAAGAGGCAGCCTCGGAGGATGCCGGAGGCGGGCTCGACGAAAACGACAATGCCATCGTGCGGCTAGCCAATCAGATCATCGCCGATGCTTATCGACAAGGCGCCTCCGATATTCACGTCGAACCCTATGGCGAAAAGCGTGAGACCCTTGTCCGCTTCCGGGTCGACGGCGACTGTTTCGAATACATGAAGATTCCGCAAAGCTATCGGCGTGCCATCGTGTCACGCCTAAAGATCATGGCCAGCCTCGACATCGCAGAACGGCGAAAACCCCAGGACGGCAAGATCAAATTCAAACTGTCGGAAAACAAGGAAATAGAGTTGCGCGTCGCGACAATTCCGACTGCCGGATATAACGAAGACGTGGTCATGCGCCTGCTCGCGGCCAGCGAACCGTTGCCCCTCGACAAGATGGGGTTTTCAGACCGGAATCTCGCAGAGCTTAAGGTGATCGCCGCAAAACCCTACGGCATCATTCTCTGTGTCGGGCCAACCGGCTCAGGAAAAACCACAACCCTGCACTCCGTCCTCGGCTTCATCAACACCCCCGATATTAAGATCTGGACGGCAGAAGACCCCGTCGAAATCACACAATATGGGCTCCGGCAAGTCCAGGTTCAGCCGAAGATCAACTTCACATTTGCCGCTGCCATGCGCGCATTTCTTCGGGCTGACCCCGATGTGATCATGGTCGGAGAAATGCGAGATAAAGAAACGGCCGAAATCGGCATTGAAGCATCCTTGACTGGACACTTGGTCATGAGCACGCTCCACACAAACAGCGCGGTAGAAACCGTCACGCGACTTCTCGATATGGGCTGCGACTCGTTTAGTTTTGCCGATGCGATGCTGGGAGTTCTAGCCCAGCGCCTTACTCGCAGAATTTGCAAAGACTGCAAGGAGCAGTACGTCGGGACCGCGGTAGAATACGAAGAAATCCGTCAAGGCTATGGACCTGCACATTGGGACAAGCTCGGCATCCCGCAAGACAACACCTTCCGCCTAACCCGAGGGAAGGGATGTGAAACCTGCAATCGCACTGGCTTTAAGGGACGCGTGGCCCTGCACGAATTGCTCCTAGGGTCGGACAGACTCAAACGCATGATTCAGACGAAAGCGAGAACTGAAGAGATGCTGCAGGCTGCCATTGAAGAGGGTATGACTACCCTTATGCAGGATGGAGTTCAGAAGGTCCTGCTTGGCCAGACCACATTCAAGGAAGTGAAGGCAGTGGCCATCAAATAATCTGACTCGAGGAACGCAGCTCACGCCTGATCTGGAAGTGTCCCTTCAACCTGTCTGATCTATCTCACAAGAAACACGTTCGCTTACCTCTTCTCTACTCCCCTACAAACATTCAAACTCAGCTTATCCATACAATCAGAAGAACCTCACTTTTCCGCCATTCTATCGACATAGATAGCCATATCGATCTGGCCCAGCATCTTGGGAGACTGGGCCGCCCTTCCTTTTCTCCCTTCGTAGGAGAAGAGCTGCAAGAGACATCATTCAACACTAGGCTTCCGCCTGTGACGACGGCGCACGGAAGAGAGAGTTCCGCAAGCCAGCTGCACACTCGGAAAATTCTAATCCAAATGCATAACAATACCCCCACCGCGCTGTTACATCGACATTCACCGTTGCAGTCTGATCCGGCAAACGCAGACTGATCAGAAGCTGATTTTCCAGGCTCACGGAGGCCGGGCTCATGACTATCGCACCTCCAACGAAGCACAGGCACAAGGTTCAATCCGGCACGCTCAACAGCTAATCACCGTTGCAAGCCTGAGCATGGGAACAAATAGGCACGGGTGCCGACACAGCACGCCGCTTCAAGCGACACATGATGCTCTAGACTGGCAGAACATGGCGAGGAATGGGCCGGAACCTAGGCGATAGTCGTTGAAACGACCGCCACGTATTTTTGCAGGCGATTCCGTGCAGCAGGAGATAGTTCCGTAAAAGCCAGACCGAAGAATTGATCCTTCGCCCACTTCACGGTGGCGACGGTAATATCAGCAGACTTGATTTGCTTGGGAAGGCGTAGGCTCAACGTGACTTCATCCCCTGGCCTAATCTCAGCCTGCGTGCTGACTCGGGCGCCACATACCGAAAGATCGTAGACCACGCCCAAGTCGATACCAGGCTTCCTCAACCAACGACGAGACTGGCGATGAGACAGCGCGCAGGCAAAAGGAGCAGAAACGCGGACTCGAGGATGTTGGCGAAATCTATTTGAGGCAGAGTTTCGATGTGCGGTCTGTTCCATAGAGTGCCCTACTGTGTTTCTACCGTACATCAGGGCGCACTTTTCACAAATACAATTCTTCAATCGCACCTTGAGTTCTAACTCCAAGTGTAACACTACCAGCCCTGATGGGCTATGGTGTTGCCATGGCAAAGAGATCCTACAGACACATGAGTGCCGAAGAAACTCTCGACACAGGCATTGTCCCAACAGTTCCCCTGTCGTGCCATGGGCCTCGGCCTGTTGCTGCTGGGTGCGCCACCGATACAACACGTTCTCGGGAATCCCCAGATCCCGCGCCACCTGGGCCACGGGGTGGGCGAACTCCCGCACCAACCGTACGGCCTCGATCTTAAATTCCTCGGCATACCGCGGAGCCCATGAACCCAACATAGATCCACTGATCTTCCGTCAGGCCCAATATGCCATCCATCCAGCTCATGAGGCCCATTCTAGGAGGATACTGAAAAAGTCTGCCAGCGGCGTTCTCGCGTCGCTCAGAGGCTCAACGAGAGTTTTCCGGAAGTCGAAAGCACTGGAGGGGCTTTCCCGTTCGCCAAGACCTATTGCAAGGGCGAACGGCTCCACGAAGTGCGGTCCGTACCTCCTCGCCTCTTCGCTCGCTGCGGCCTTGATGAACAGCCTTCTTGAGCATCCTGAGACTATGGTGACATCGGTGCCATATGGAAGAATCAATCGGCATTTTGTGTATAGACCGAATTTCCCCGCAGCCTGCTAGAAGTGGGACGGTCAAACCACAAGGAGGGACGTGCGGACATTCTTGATCGCGCGGTTGCGACTCCTATTTCGAGAACAAGCCATTAGCCTGGGGATCGAGGGAAAGGGATCGGGAATCTTTTCTTGTCAGGGCCGTGGAAATTTCACACCAAGAGTAATGATCTTGCCATCAAATATTTCGCGGCGTATGGAAGCGCTAGAGTTGCTTCGGCAGGACCGTAAACCCTTCGCGCTGTGCGGCTTCGCGCAGGCGGCGATCTAAACATACAAACTCATGCCCAGAGGCCTGCCCATTCGCCCACACGATGGCTGCCGCCAATTGCATCGCATCTGCGGCTCGAAGTGGGTGCAAGAGCAGAACGCGCCCTGCCTGCTCTCGGACGACGACGCTCGGCTCGATTTCCGTCCATACGGCCATTAAAGCCTGTAACAGGGTTCGGGCTTGCGTCTCATCTGCGGAAGTGAGCGCCTCTTCACGTCGCAATCTGGCCAAGGCGGAGTAACATTCCACCGCTGTCCCCCACCACGCAACCACGGCGCCGTCACGCGCAGTGAGTTTCTTCAAATTGAGTGTGTGCGGCTCATGAAGACAGAGCGGTAACACGGCTGATGCATCCCAGAATTTCATCGTCCCTCGGCACGTTCGGACAGCAACGCCTTGACCACCTGTCCCCGTCGATCTCGAGGGCGGCGCATTTTCCAAAACCCGACCGGCAGTTTCCCCGTTCCCATGCGGGCCAATCCCGCGCGCGCGAGATCCTGAAGATGTGCAGATCCGATTTCTCCATGGCGAGGCAGTGGTACTAACTTGGCAATCGGCTTGCCCCGCTCCATCACGATCACTTCTCCTCCAGCTTTGACTTTAGCCAGACACGCACTCAACGTCGCCTTGAGTGTAGATACCGCTGCCGACTTCATGATGGGGCCTCCATGGTCAGTTACTACATGACCACTATAGTCTGTTCCGGATGGACTGACAAGCCTATTGCACGCGCAACTTCTTGGGCTCCCCTCATTTTCCTACTATTGTGAGATTCAAGCGAGGCGCCGAATCTAGGGTTGTGGTCCGGCATGAATTTGACTTACTTGAGAATAATGCGATGGGGTACTGTTTTCCCGACGCAGGGCAGTCAGAACTTATTCGTCGTTCATCTGAACCATTCAATATTTTCCATTGAACATTCTGTCCCTTACGCACCCCCTCACCACTCGTCCAATCCATTGAACATTCACCATTCAACATTGAGCATTCCGTCCCCACCCCATCACTACCTCCCCTCCCACGACGATAGACCAGATCAACCTCGGAAAATAATCTGTTGGCGCTGTTAGTTCATGCTTTTCACCGATTGGCGCGCTGGGATATTATATGGCTCTTGGTCTTTCCCCTTTCCCATTGGGCTCGCGGAAGATGCCAAGGTTCAATTTGTTGGAGCATCGAGTATGGAGACCCACTACACCATTCTTGAAGTTCAGGATACAGCGACGCCTGAAGAGATCAAGGAGGCCTATCGACTCTTGTTGCAAGTCTGGCACCCCGACCGCTTTCACCATCGGCCTACGCTTCTGAAAAAGGCAGAGGAGAAGTCCTGGAAAATTAATGTGGCCTTCGAGACGCTCAGCGATCCTGTCTTGAAACAACGGTATGACGACTGGCTTCGTGCCTGCGGAGGACGGAGTGCGAAGCCTGTTGAGCCTGTGACCTGCCCTTCCTGTCAAGCACCGATTCGGCCCGCTCCCAATCAAAGTGAGAGCTGGGAGATCTACCAGCGCCGTCACCGAACGAAGAATGAGAACGAGCACACTGGCACCGCAACCGCTCAAGGAAATCAACCGTTCCCCCGTGCCAGAATGGCCATACTGGCCATAGGCGCACTCTGTACCCTCGTCATCGTATTCGTACTGACGAAACCGTCTAAAGTGATTATTTCCAATAAACCTCCTCAGAAGGTTGAACAGGAGACACTTCCGAAGGCAGAGTCATTTGCCGATGAAGACAAACCGCATGTTCACCAAGCCGTGGATGTACGGGATAGTGCTTCCAACCGCTCTGCTCAGACAGATGAACGAGTGGCAACTCCAAGGAGTGCGCCAACGACAACAACCAAACCGGAGCATCTGAATGGCCTTGATGCGATGCAGCGACAACTGGCGCAGGCCCCTGGGCGTACGCTGGCCTCACCACCGGAGATGATCTCAGACGTCGACCTGCAACGACTGAAGATCCTGGGCACCCAAGGCAATGCATCGGCGCAGAACCAGCTCGGGCAGCTGTATGCCAACGGGCGGAGCGTGCAGCAGGACTATGCGACGGCACGAGGCTGGTATGAGAAAGCCGCCACCCAGGGCAATGCGTGGGCGCAGAACCAGCTTGGACAGCTGTCTGCCGATGGGCTGGGTATGCCACAGGATTATAAGCAGGCGCGACAGTGGTGGGAACAAGCGGCAGCCCAAGGTGTTTCGCAGGCGCAGTACAACCTTGGGCAATTGTATGCCAACGGGCGAGGCGCGCCGCAGGACTATGCGACGGCACGAGGCTGGTACGAGAAAGCCGCCGCCCAGGGCAATGCCTGGGCACAGGCTCAGATCGGGCAGCTCTACGCCAACGGGCGGGGTGTGCCGCAGAACTATACGATGGCACGGAGCTGGTACGAAAAATCCGCAGCCCAGGGCAACGCGTGGGCACAGGCTCAGCTCGCGTTGTTCTAGCCCACATGATTCGTGACGCGTCGCTCGCTCGAGTCATTCAATATTGACCATTGAACGTTCTTTCTCTCCCATTTAACGTTCACCCCTCAACATTGAACATGTTACCCGGCACTGGAGACCAACGATGACACCCACCCGGATGACTCGATCCCGACACAGTGTATTGAGCCTGTTCCTACTCGTAACATTGTCCGGCTGTGCCGCCCTTCCCTCCGCTTCTGTTAGGACAAACGTTCTTGGGATCGACTGAGTCATGGAACCTATACAAGCCCAGATGGCGGATACAGTGTCACCCTCCCCCATCTCAACGCTGGCGCCAAGGTTGAGGAACACTTCATAGGCCCTGAAAACCATGCTGTCCGTTTTAGCGATGCGTCTGGAACGGCCTACCGCATACTCCGCATCGATAATACCGTCGAGAAATTCACCGTTGAAAAATATCTGACGATTCCAAAGCGAACGAGTTGTTCCGCGAAAACCGCTATGTAGATTCAGCTCGTGGAAAAGAATTACGGCTGGTTGGATTAAAGAAGGACGGGAGTCCGCTGATCTCTCAAGAAATGGAGGGAGGCAAGCTGGTCACACGAAAAAACGATTTATATAAAGCGGACAGTATATTCATGCATGGCATCTATATGTACGAAGTCTCTGTCGGCGTCACGGCCTCGCAGGGACAATCCGAGAATGCCCTCTATGACGAAGCCAAAAGAAACCTCGATGGGTTTCTGAAGGGGCTCAGTATCAGGTAGAACGGCCTAAAATGGTTAGTCTTGGTTCAAAAGAGAGGTCTCGTGAAACTTCGATGCGCCCGCCCCTCTTTATCTGGAGGAGATCGGCGGCGGAGGCTTCTTTCAGAAAGACTTCGAGCTTGCCATCGCTATTGATGAGCGCGGACGGCTTCTCCGCCATTCCTTCGCTGTAACTACTCACCAACCATTCGATGATTCGTTCGCCGATCCGAATGGATAATTGCCGGCCCATAGCGACCGAACGCGCCTCTTCGAGATGCTGCTGGGTCAGGTTTGAAATCAGATTTCCGAACCGATCCACGTAGACGATTTCGCCGACTACGGCCGTGTGTTCCCAACGTGGTTGAGGGATGGAAATCATCCGGTAGTTTTCGATGACCGGCCCGTACGACTCAAAAGGTTCGTGCTGGGCAAGTCTGGCAGCAGCCAGCGCAAAGAGGTCCCGCCCATCGAAGGTACTGCCAGGCGATTCACGACGAAATTTCAACTGGTCGATCTCGCGCACTTCGACCGGCTGTTCATCGTTGAATATGTGGGTGAGCACGCCGTTGTCCGGCGCGAGGAAAAAATACCGCACACTTTTGACGGCAATCGCCCGCCTGGCACTCCCGACACCAGGATCGACGACGACGACATGGATGGTGCCCTCGGGGAACTCGCGATAGCAGGACTTGAGGAAGTAACTGGCTTCGTCGATTCGGTGTGGAGCGATCTGATGGGACAGATCGACAATGCGGGCGTCTGGGTGAGTCGAGAGGATCGCACCCTTCATGCTTGCTACGAACCAATCACGGTCGCCGAAATCGGTCAGGAGGGTAATGAGAGGGTGCGACGGCGGCACGCTATAGCTCCTCGAACCGAATCTCCACCACTTCGTACTCGACCATTTTCACCGGCGTCTTCACTTCCACAAAATCACCGACGCGTTTTCCAATCAGCGCCTTCCCGACCGGAGACTGAATCGAGATGCGGTTCACTTTCATGTCGGCTTCATCCTGTCCCACCAGCGTATACTCCCGCTTCGATTGCGACTCCTGTTCGATCACGAGTACCGTGGCACCGAATACGATGGTGTCGGAAATTCTCCCAGCCGTTTCGATGATGCGGGCGTCAGCCAGCTTCGAGCCAAGCTCTATGATACGCGATTCGATAAATCCCTGGCGCTCCTTGGCGGCATCGTACTCCGCATTCTCGCTCAGATCGCCATGGGCGCGCGCCTCAGCAATGGCTTCGATATTTTTGGCACGCTCGACTTTGCGAAGACGATCGAGTTCTGCTTGAAGCGCCTCGTGCCCTTTTCTCGTAATCGGTGTCGGCATGGTCAACGACGTCCTCTATAAATGGTGGTGATACTCCTGCAGTGACCGAATGGTGAGTTCTTTCTTGAGAATCGCTTCAATGCCCATGACTGCCGCACGCGCCCCACGTATGGTCGTATAGTAGGCCAGACCTTTGTTTAGAGCCTCCCGGCGGATCGACAATGAGTCAGCATGTGACGATGCGTTAC
>JANNXZ010000196.1:0-3238 GCA_031409835.1 Nitrospirota bacterium | reverse complement strand
CTCCCGGTTCCTCCAGGACCTCGCCCTCGCCCGGGGCGATGGACGGTATCGCACGCTCTTGCGGAGCGTGGCCAAAGCCGATCTGTTGGTATTGGACGATTTTGGCCTGGCGCCGCTGACGGAAGAAGCCCGCCGTGATTTACTCGAAATATTGGATGATCGCCATGGCCGGCGGGCTACCGTGGTCGCCAGTCAGCTCCCGGTCGAGCACTGGCATGCCGCCATCGGGGAGCCGACGCTCGCCGATGCGATCCTTGACCGGCTCGTGCACAATGCTTATAAGATCACGTTGAAGGGAGAATCGATGCGCAAACGGCTGGCGAAGAAACCGGAAGTCGGCCACGACTGAGTAACCTTGGAGAGCGTGCGTCGCTCCGCTCCGAGGGGTGGCCGCATTCGCTCGGAATCGGTGGCCGACTTCGTCGGAATACGCACTGTCTGGTCTATTCGGTCTGTCTCGTCTGTTTGGTTGAACAAAACTAACCAGATGAACCAGACAGACTAGATGGACCAGACAGACCGAACAGACCAAATCAACAAGACAGCCTGCCGAACGTTTCCTGCGACCGGTTCCATGGTTGAACGATCTATCACACCCCTCATTGTGGTTGCGCTGCTACTGGGAACGTGGCTGGCCCTTCGTTCCATCGAATCTTCTTCAGTGACGCCGGTGCCTGTTCCATCGGTAGTAGTGCTTGCCGCTGGCATGGTTCCGCTGGTTACTGGAGACGAACCGATCACAGAGATTTTTACAAAAGCCGGCTGCGCGGTGTGCCACACCATTCCAGGTATTCCTGGGGCTGATGGGCGGGTAGGGCCACCGCTCCTATTAGGCGCCACGGGGCCTGTGCGATTGGCCGATCCGGCGTATCGGGGTCATGCGAAAACGGTGCACGAGTATGTGATCGAATCGGTTCTCGAACCGGGACTGTTTGTCGTGCAGGGATATCCGTCCAGTACGATGCCAACATGGTATGGCGCGAAACTCAGCGCCCTCGCGCTGGAGAAGATTGCGTCGTATCTTGAGCAACTAGGGGTGACGGCGACTGAGTAAGTACGGTGATCCTCGCCGGATTGGTGACGAGGCGCATGAGGGGAAGGGTTGTTATCGTTTGCGCAAAGGGGTCACGTTTCCTGAGGCTCCCCCCTGGATCTTAAAGGCACTGTTCGTGGGGTCGCCTGATTTCTTGTCGAGGAGTGCGTTGATCGCATCGTCCCCTTTAAGACCTTCGAGCTTGATCTTGAGCCGGAGATTATTCGCGCTATCGGCATTGATCAAAGCTTGTTCAAGCGAAATCCGCTCCTCCTTATACAGTTGGAACAAGACATGGTCGAACGTCTGACAACCTTCCTCCACCCCTTGCTCCATCGCTTCTTTGAGTAAATCGACCTCGGCCTTCTTGATGAGATCTTTAATGCGGGGCGTGTCGAGCATAATTTCCAGTGCAGGGGTTCGTTTTCCGTCTACGGATGGTATGAGCCGTTGTGAGATGATGGCGCGAAGATTGAGCGACAACTGGAGATAGATCTGCGCATGCCGCTCGACCGGGAAAAAATTCATGATGCGCTCGATGGCTTGGTTCGCGTTGTTCGAGTGGAGGGTGGCAATGCAGAGGTGCCCGGTTTCCGCAAAGGTGATCGCGGCTTCCATCGTTTCCGTGTCCCGGACTTCGCCGATCAGAATCACATCCGGTGCCTGCCGCAGGGTATTCTTGAGCGCATTTTGAAATGAGAGCGTGTCGAAGCCGACTTCTCGCTGTGTAATGAGCGATCGCTTATGATTGTGGACGAACTCGATCGGGTCTTCCACGGTGACGATATGGCCTGGATGGACGGTATTGCGGTGGTCGATCATGGCCGCGAGGGTGGTGGATTTCCCAGAACCGGTGGCGCCGACTACCAGTACCAACCCACGCTTCGTCATGGAGATGTCTTTCACAATCGAAGGCAAGCCCAGCTGATCGACGGTTTGGATCTCGGCTTTGATATGTCGGAAGACTATGCCAACATTCCCTCGCTGCCGAAAAATATTGACACGGAAACGGCCGAGCTCCTTGTAGTAGAGGGCCAGGTTCATTTCCATTTTTTCCTCGAATTCCCCACGCTGCTGACCGCGCATCAGCGCAAGCGCGAGGGCTTCGAGTTGTTCGTTGGTAAATGGCGGCGCGTCGGTTTGTTGAGTCGAGCCGTGGACGCGATAGGCGGGAGCCGAGTCGACGGTCAGGTACAGGTCTGACGCTTCTTGATCTACCATGACTTTTAAGAGACTGCGAACGTCCATCGCTACCCCCGTTCTTCCCGCCAGGTATCTTAGGCTGCGCCGCTCATGGAGGATCCAAACAGATTGGGATTCATGCTGCGCGATTGGGCTTCAGCTTTCGTGACAACTCCACGGGTCGCCAAATCGAACAGCGCCATGTCCATCGTTTGCATGCCGTCTTTCTGACTGGCCTGCATGATCCCGGGAATCTGGTGCAGCTTACCCTCGCGGACCAGATTTCGGACCGCGGTCGTGGCGACCATGATTTCGAGGGCCGCGACACGCCCTCCAGATTTTTTCTTCAGCAGGGTCTGTGTGATGACCGCTTCCAAGGCTTCGGCGATCTGTGCCCGAATCTGGGACTGTTGGTTGGGGGGGAATGCATCGATGATGCGGTCGATGGTTTTCGGTGCACTGGAGGTATGGAGTGTGCCGAAGACCAAGTGGCCTGTTTCCGCAGCAGTCAACGCGAGCTGGATGGTTTCCAGGTCGCGCATTTCGCCCACGAGGATGATGTCCGGATCTTCGCGAAGAGCGGATCTCAGCGCATTTGAGAACGACAGGGTATGGACGCCCAGTTCCCGCTGGTTGACCAGACATTTTTTCGACTTGTGGACGAATTCGACCGGATCTTCGATGGTGAGGATGTGGCCTTCGAAGGTGTTGTTCAAATAGTCGACCATGGAGGCCAGCGTCGTCGATTTACCAGACCCGGTTGGGCCGGTCACAAGGATCAGCCCCTTTTCTCGATCACAAAGTTGTCGCACGATCGGCGGCATGCCGAGCTTCTCCATCGGAATGATTTCGGTGGGAATGTTTCGGAAGACGGCGCCAAGCCCACGGCTTTGGACGAACACATTGACGCGGAATCGGGCGATGTCGCCCAGTTCAAAGGAAAAATCGCACTCGCGTTTTTCCTCGAAATTCTTCCGTTGGGTATCGCTCATCATGTCATAGATCAGCGAATGCGTTTCTTCC
>JANNXZ010000195.1:0-5533 GCA_031409835.1 Nitrospirota bacterium | reverse complement strand
ACCTACCGATCTCAAAGCCGCCGACTTCATTATTGTGGCCGTTCCGACTCCAATAAATGAAGCGCTCCAGCCGGATCTCAAGGCGCTACGAATAGTCTCGGAATTGATCGGCAAGAACATGTCGCCTGGTACGATCGTTGTCTATGAGTCTACGGTGTACCCGGGAGTGACAGAGGACATTTGTCTCCCCATTCTGGAGAAGACTTCCGGCCTCAAATCAGGCATTGACTTCAAAGTTGGATATTCACCGGAGCGCATCAATCCAGGAGACAAGGAGCATACTCTCGAGAAGATCGTCAAAGTTGTTTCGGCTCAAGATGCAGATTCGCTCGAAGTCGTTGCGAAGACCTATGCACTCGTCGTCAAGGCTGGGGTTCATCGAGCTCCTAGCATTAAGGTTGCGGAAGCGGCCAAGGTGATCGAGAACACACAACGCGATCTAAACATTGCGTTGATGAACGAGCTGGCTCTCATCTTCCATCGTCTCGGAATCGATACCAAGTCGGTCTTAGAAGCTGCCGGGACGAAGTGGAACTTTCTGAAGTTTTTCCCGGGATTAGTCGGCGGACATTGTATTGGCGTGGATCCGTATTATCTGACCGCCAAGGCTGAATCGGTTGGCTATCATCCGCAGGTGATTCTGGCCGGTCGGCGCATCAATAACGGGATGGGAAAGTTTGTTGCACAGGAAACGATGAAGCTGCTCAGTCAACTTCCTCGGCCTGTCAACGATCTCAAGGTGGCAGTCTTAGGACTCACATTTAAGGAGAATGTGCCAGATTTACGTAATAGCAAGGTGCTTGATGTCATTCAGGAGTTGCGAGAGTTTGGGGTTCAAGTATTGGTGCATGATCCGATCGCAGAACCGGAAGAGGCGGTCGCTGAATATGGAATTCATCTGCAGCCGTGGAACGATCTGAAGAATGTTGATGGGCTGGTTATTGCTGTGGCCCACCGCGCGTATGCAGAAATGGACCTGCAAGAATTGCTCAAGCCTCTTCGCAGTCAGCAGGATGGTGTGGTGATTGATGTGAAATGTCTGCTTGACCAGGCGAAACTGCCTAAGACTCTCAAGTATTGGCGTCTATAGCATACCAGCTGCCATGAGCCTGTCCGACATTGCCCTTCCTCTGCGGGAGTAACGAGGGGGCAGTTGTTCATCAGTAGGGCGGGCTGGATCAAAAACCAAACAAGGACTATAGTACGTCACTACATATAGACAAGGCCCATCTTTCTCTACACAACCTATGGGAGTTGGTGTAGACTACAGCTGGCATTAAAATTCCACTTCGTACTACTCGAATTTCAGAATATTCCTGGTGACCTCGTGGTTTATGAATACTTTCTGCGCTAGACCTTCTAATCTCTACCGTATCATCTTCAGAGGCGTCTTCTTTACAACCTTGGCTCTGCTTGCCGGTTGTGCCTACTTCAGTTCACCTGACATCAAGCGAGGGGATCAATATCTCGCAGCGGGTAATTGGGAAGAAGCCAGCCTCGCCTATAAGCAAGCCCTGAAAGAGGATCCCTTCAATCCCACCTTACAGGGCAAATACACCATGGCTCGGGAACGAGCTGCGGCGTCGTATGAAGAGCGAGGACGGGCGTATCTTAAAGACCATCAGCCGGACCTCGCAGCGGAACAGTTTAAACGAGCACTCACCATCGAACCGTCCAGTGTCGAGCATCAATCGGGGTTGCTTGAAGCGCTTCGAGTGAAAGAAGCGCGTGGTCAGAATCGAGAGGCTGATCGCCTTGCCCAGCTTGGCCGGGCTGACGAGGCCATGGAGGCCTATGCCAGAGCGGCTGAACTAGATCCCTCGTTCAAGGAGCCCCTCGACAGTATTTCCAGACTCACTGAAGAGCAGCAGGCGCTGAACCGTGATGATAGGCGGAAGCAGCCGGTGACACTTCGGTTTCGCAATGCCGGGCTCAAAGAAGTCTTGGAAGGGATAGGAAAGGCCGGAGGGCTCAACCTTATTTTTGACAAAGATGTCAGAAATGACCCTGTGACCATTGGCATTCAGGACACGCCGTTCGAAGAGGCCTTCAATCTCATTCTCAACAGTAATAGCCTATTCGCCCAAACGGTATCCCCTGGCGTCATGATTGTCAGCCCCAACACCAAGCAGAAGCAGGAACAGTATCAAGATCTGATGATCCGGACGTTCTACTTGTCTAACGCAAAGGCGAAAGACATGCTGGTATTGCTGAAGAGCATGCTCGATTCTAAACGGATGCATGCCAACGAACAATTAAACACGATTGTCATCCGTGACCAACCTGAAAAACTGGAGATGGCTGAAAAGATCATTTTGGCCAACGACCGCCTGGACTCCGAAGTTCTTTTTGATGTTGAAGTTCTGGAGGTCGATCGTACAGTCGATCAGACCTATGGCCTGACTTATCCCAAACAAATCGCAGCGGCCATGGTGCCTCCGGGGACTACGGGACTGATCGCCGGAACTCTCGCCCAGCAGTTCACGCTCAACCAACTCACGGACCTTGGTTCAAGCAGCTATCTCTTTAAGCTTCCGACCAACATCCAACTGGATTTCTTCAAACAGATCACCGATGCCAAGACCCTTGCTGCTCCGAAAATCCGTGTGGTCAACAACAAGAAGGCGGAGATTAACATTGGTGATAAGCAGCCGATCCTACTTTCCACAACGAATGTCTTGCCGGGTCAAGCGGCAACTGGGGCCATTCCGACGACCTCGACGGTGACCTCGATAGAATTCCGCGACACCGGAGTCAAATTGACCGTTGAGCCTTCCATCCATCTGGGGAATGAGCTTTCCCTGAAGATGAAGATTGAAGTCATTCGTCTTGGCGAGCAAGTGACGCTCCAGGCCAGTCCCCCCATTACCCAGTTTAAGTTTGGCAATCGCTCGGCGGAAACCATGCTCAATGTCAGAGATGGCGAAACCATTGTGTTGGGAGGGCTGCTCCAGGAAGAGGACCGCAAGACCCGCACCACCATCCCATGGATCGGCGATCTCCCTTTCATCGGTAATCTCTTGAGCTCATTTAAGACCCAACGGGTTACCACTGAAGTCATCCTGACGATCACACCGCATATTATTCAGGGGACAACTCCTCCCGGGCTCACTACGCAGGTGTTCTGGTCCGGGACGGATTCAAGTTATTCCACGAGCCCGCTGTTTACCACAAAGGGGAAGAAGATTTCTATGATGGGAGGCGGAGGTTCCGGTGTGGGGGTCTCATTGCCGGGAGGCCCGGCAAAAGGGGGAACCGTAGGGAAGGCCGCTGCAGTATCCCTTGCCCCAATGGTTTCGATAGGGGCTGTTGCCTCGATCAGGCCGGATGAGTCGGTGATCCAAATGGGAAAAGAATTTAAGCTTGCCATTAATGACGAACGTCTTCGTCCAACAGCGGAAGGCGTATTTCAACTTCAGTATGATCCACAGGTTCTGGAATTCAGAAAGCTCCTGAATGGTGAAGTCATACAGTCAGACAGCACAGGCGGGCAGACCTCTAGCAGCTCAGAGACACAAGTCGGAATGGTTGCCTTCAAAGTCTCGCCATCCGCGAGACAGGCGGGAGGGGGAACCGTCACGGTCACCTTCTTCGCGAAGGCGCCTGGTGTGTCTCCTGTGCGTGTGGCGTTGGTGGATTCCGTTGGGGAATCATCCACGGCACCGCTCCAAGAAGGAAAAGGTATTGTGAGGGTGCGGTGAAAGAGTCAGGCGTGACCCTCTTGGAGCTCCTGATCACGCTGACGATCGTGATGGTGCTCGCCTCTATCGCTATGCCGCTTAGCCGCTTGTCGGCGAAACGGACTCACGAAATAGAACTGCGGCAGCATTTAAGGATCATGCGGGCTGCCGTCGACACCTTTAAGCTGGAGTGGAACCGCGATGGCGACGTGTTATTGGGGCCGGCGTGTGTGAAGAATAAGCTCACGTGCAAAGACGTGACGAGTGTGTATGGCTATCCAAAATCGCTGGATAAGCTGTTGGGAATCAAGCTCACAGGTGAAGAAGCGACGGTCAAGGGCACGACGACGAAGCGCTATCTGAGGAGTCTTCCCCTCGATCCGTTAACCGGCAAAGCGGACTGGGTATTCCGATGTTATAAAGATGCGTCGAACGCATCGAGCTGGTGTGGGGATGACGTGTACGACGTGATGACTCAGAGTCAGGACATAGCACTAGATGGCACGAAGTATCGAGATTGGTAAGTGTGGAGTACGGGGCACACATGGCTTCACTCTGCTTGAGCTGATGATCGTCGTATCGATCATCGGCATTCTTGCCACCCTGGCGGTGCCCTCGTACCAATCGTCAGTTGTGAAGGCCAAAGAGGCTGCCTTGCGTCAGGATCTCTCGACATTTCGCGATGTGCTGGATCAGCACAAGGCAGACCAGGGAAAGTATCCTCCGTCTCTATCGGCATTGGTGGGCGCCGGGTATCTGCGAGGAGTCCCGAAGGATCCATTCACCGGTGCGACGACCACCTGGCAAGAGATTTCTGATCCTGTCGAGGGGGGTGTGGTCGACATCTTTTCTGGAGCCGAGTTTGTGGGGATGAACGGCACTCCGTATAATCGTTGGTAAGGATGTTCATGCACCACCGTCATCGCACATTGCTTCAGACTTCGATTGAAGCAACACGCGCCTATTATCCGATAGTGCGAGTCGGCTTCCTCTGTGCTGTCGGCTTCGCCTCGGCTTTGTTCGCAGGATGTGGCGAACTCGAGCCGATGCGTGAGCCGGAGGTGGTCGATCTTGAGCTGACCACAGATACGTTAAAAGCGTCCATGCGTGATGCGCAACGGACCGTCGCTGAGTTGCGCGCTGACCTTGAGGCGCGGCGCAGGGAATTAGCAGAAGCTCAGGTCGCTCGGGCGCAACTTGAAGGACGGGTCAGAGAAGCGGAGCGGAGGGTCGTCGAAGCGCGGCAAGTGATCGAGCTGCAACGAGAAGAACTGGCCGCAGCTCGGACGGAGCGGGCGCGTGTGTCCCGAAGCAGTCTTCAGTTACAGAGCCAGATGAAGCAGCTCCAGAAGCAGCTCTCAAGAGCGGGGAAGTCGGGCTCTGCTCATGACGGGCAGGAGGCGGCCCCACTGCCGTCCAGCGGCACGACACGTAAGGGCCAGAAGGCCATACAGGTTTCCGCACAACGAAATCAGTCCTTAGAACTTCCAGAGATGTCTCAGGTGGCGCCGACCTCCCCCGCTGTGATGTCGGTACCGGCACACCGTGAGCCTTCGTTAGGGGTTGAGCAGTCGATGGTTCCAACGAAATACGTTTCTGTAAAGCCCGGTGATACGCTCTGGAGTATTGCGCAGAAATATCGCGTCACGGTGGAACATTTGCGAGCGCTCAATCAATTGACCGACAACAGAATTATCATTGGCCAGGCCCTATGGTTATCAGATGACCGTCCTATGTCCGAGGTCGGTGCGGACAAGGGCGCGCAGACACCGTAACCCTGTAGTGCTGTTCTTGGCCCGACATTCATGCACACCGTATCATGCCTGTATTTGCATACAGAGTAGCCCGTCCTG
>JANNXZ010000194.1:0-14235 GCA_031409835.1 Nitrospirota bacterium | reverse complement strand
CGGTGTCGAACAGCCGGTGCCCATTGCAGAGGCCGGGACGCCATTCACCGGCAGGAGGCAAGCATAGGCATTGAAGCTCAATGCGAAAAACAGCACGATGAGTGTGCAGGCCAGCACCGAAATGGCCCGATGGGAATGTATTCGCATCGGGTCAGTCTATTCCTCGTCCATCCTAGGAGTCAACGTTGTTCCCAATATACACAATGATCTGGTTGGCTGAGAGAACCCGGTTGAAGAGTGCACGGCTCAAGCTAATGTGTAGGGCCGCGATTGCTCGCTGATCATCGATTGGGGTGGTTATTTGGGAGGAAGCATTAATGAGGCAGCCAACAATATCTCCGACGACCCACCAGGACCAGGTGCGGTGGATCTTGAGCGAAGCCGGTTCATAGCCGTCCTTGTTTACCTGCGCAAGGTGGTTGCCTTTGCAGCTGAGAGTTATTGCGCCAGGGGCTATGAGGTGCAAGTAGTCGTCGATGACGACCGCGCTCTCCGGAGGGTTGGTGAAAATGGTGACCGACTGTTTGTCGGAATGCATCCAGATTCCGCAGCCCGAGAGTCGACCAAGGAGAGGCCCAGCACGATCTCTCCTTGCCACAGGTTGCGGTTCTTCTTAGATATTCATTGCCTCGTTCACGTCATGGAGCGTCGCTTTGGCGACCTCGCCGGCCCGACGGCTGCCCTCTGTCACGATGTCGTTCAGGTATGCGGGATCTTGACTCAGACGTGCGCGCGCGTCCCACATTGGCGTCATGCGTTCGACCACTCGATCGGCGACAAGTGTCTTGCAATCGATACAGCCGATGGCAGCTGTCCGGCATTCGGTATTAATCTGTTCCTGAATCGTCGGCAATGAAAAGGTCTTGTGAAAATCGTACACGGGGCAGAGGTCAGGATTTCCGGGGTCGTGACGTCGGACTCGGGCAGGATCAGTGACCATCGTCTTGAGTTTTTTCCGCACGGTTGGTTCGGGGTCGGACAGGTTGATGGTGTTGCCGTAGCTCTTGCTCATTTTCCGGCCATCCGTGCCCAGCACTTTTGGAAACTTCGTGAGCTGTTCCATCGGTTCAGGAAATACCGGCTTGTACAGGCTATTAAAGCGGCGGGCCAGTTCCCGGGTGAGTTCGAGATGGGGGAGTTGGTCTTTCCCCACCGGCACGAAATCGGGTTTATACAATAAAATATCTGCGGCCTGGAGAACCGGGTAACCGAGAAAGCCGTAGGTGCTGAGGTCTTTTTCTTTAATTTCTTCCTGCTTTTCTTTGTAGGTCGGGTTGCGCTCCAGCCAGGAGATGGGTGTCATCATCGAGAGGAGCAGATGCAAGACCGCATGTTCAGGAATGCGGGACTGGATGAACACAGTGGAGCGTTCGGGATCGATGCCCGCCGCAAGCCAATCGATGAGCAGCTCACGTGAGAATTCGCGGATATGGCTTGTATCGGCGTAGTTCGTCGAGAGTGCGTGCCAATCCGCGATAAAGAAATAGCATTCGAACTCGCTCTGAAGGCCTTTCCAATTCTCTAAGGCGCCAAGATAATTGCCGAGATGGAGTAGCCCGCTTGGCTGCATGCCGCTGAGGACTCGTTTCCTGGCTATGGTCATGGCGTGTCTGCTGCTCCGAGACCGACGGCGGTGGAGAGAATGGTATTGGAGAGACTGTGGGTCAACGTGCTTGTGATGGTATGGATCACGTGGATCTGCGGGTCTAAGATGATCAGCCCCATCAGGATGAACATGCCGTAGGGTTCCACACGCATGAGTGCCATTGCCGCGGTGGCTGGGAGGAAGCTTGTGAGAATTCTTCCGCCGTCCAAGGGAGGGATCGGCAGCAGATTGAACAGCATTAAGAGCACGTTAATCAAGACGGAATACACGGACATCACAGCAATCGGCAGAAGGAGCATTTGGTGCAATGTGTCTGGAGGAACGGTCTCTTCCGATTTAGACCAGTAGTTTCCGATTGTGGGGTCGATCGATACCAGGAGTGCGAAGAGGAGGGCGCTGCCGATGGCCAGCGCGAGATTCATGGCTGGTCCCGCGGCTGCGACAAGGGCCATGTCGCGACGCGGTTGGTGCATCAGGCGCGGGTCGATTGGGACCGGCTTGGCCCATCCGAGAAAGAATCCTCCCGGCATCAGCAGGCAGAGCAGCGGCAGGATGACGGTTCCGAATGGATCGATGTGCGCCAGCGGATTCATGGTGAGCCGGCCCTGGAGCTTGGCGGTTGGATCGCCGCACCGATTGGCGACCCAGCCATGGGCGTATTCATGCAAGACCATGGCGAAGAGGAGGGGGAGCGCCATATAGGAAATCGTGTGGAGGATTTGCGGTAAAGAATTCATGCGGGTTAGTTCACCTGAATGAATCGGCCTCGTTTGATTTGCATGAGAAAGAGCGGACGGTTCAATGTTCCGTCCGCTCCAAACGCCGCCGGTCCCGCAAGGGAGGACAGGTCCGGCTGTGTCAGCAGTTGATCTCGGACGGCTTCGCCTGAGGAGGCGCCTTTTCGGACCGCATCGAGCACCAACTTTGCGGCATCGTAGCCCTGCATCGCAAAGACTGTCGGGTTGGTTTCAAATCGTTTTTTGTACCGGGAGACAAAATCCTGCACCGTTGGAGTGGGGCTGTCTACAAAGAAGCCGTCGACGAATACGGCTCCGTCGCTCGACGAATCGTCCGTGCGAGCAAAGTCGGTAGAGTTCCATCCATTCGCGCCGAGGAACGGCACTTTCATGTCGTGAAAATTGAGCTGGGCTGTAATGATGCCGGCGTCGGCTGCGCGGCCTGGAATGAAGATCGCATCGAAACCTGGCGTATAGAAGACTTTCTTGTCCAGCTTTGTCAGCTTCCCTGTCAGTTTCGTTTGATCGACCGGCACGGACAAGCCGTACTTCTTGAGGTCCTCTGCTTTCATGCGTTTAAGCTGCGCGCTCACATCGGACTCGCCCTCTTTGTAGGACTCGATGGCAATCACTTCCCCCTCGTGTTGGCGCACTTCGTGGGCGAAGAGCCGGGCCAGCTCGCGGCCATACGCGGTGTCGGGATGCAGGATGCAGAATCGACGAAAGCCTTGTTCTTTGATGGCATAGGCCGCGATGCGTTTGGCTTGAAGTTCATAAGTGAGTGCTGTGCTGAACACATAGCTGCCGAGTCGTCTGACGTTGGGGAGGGTTGCCGTCGGTGTGATCAGTGGGATGTGGGCTCGCTCGGCGAGTTCAGCCATGACCGGCAGATTCTTTGAAAGGAGCGGGCCAATCACGGCGAGGGGGCGATCGGTATTCAGCAATTCGGAGAAGTCGTCTAAAAACGAGGCGTGATCGGATTCAAGATCTTTGACGATGAGACCGACCGATGGGCTTCCTGCCTTGTCTCTCGTGGCTTCGATGGCCAGCTGAATTCCGCTGAGGACTTCACCAGCAAAGGGGGCAAGCTTTCCTGAAAGCGGCAGGACTCCGGCGATAAAAAACTGGTTGGATTTTTGTTTGGCTTGGAGTGTCGCGAGGAGTTCAGAAGTTTTCGCGGCTTGGGGGTGGGTCGGGAAATTCACGAGAAATTGTTGGATTTGCCGGATGGCTTGGTGGTCTTCTCCACGGCCGATGTAGAGGTCGATGAGCCGGAGGGACGCGAGGTCGCCAGGAAAGTGGCGTGGAAAGGTGTCTCGGATGTGGTCGAGGGCTTTCTTGTCGGAGGTCTCGCTGGCTAGATCGCGAATGCGGTTCCGCACGTCTTCCGCCTGGTCTTCGGTTCCCAAGGTCACTTCATCGAGCCATGCCTGAATGGCACGGGTCGCGTCCTTTTTTTGCGCGTAGAACTCGCCGCTCAGCCGCAGGGCTTCGCGTTTCGTGCCGTCATCTTTTGAAAGATTGCGCAGGCCGGTCAAGATCGGGAGGGCCAGGTCGAGGTTGCCCATTGCCGCATGGACTCGAGCCTGCATCAGCTTGCCTCGATCCGTCACCTCTGAGTTAGGGAACTCGGTTTGCAGCTGTAGTAAATATGTTAAGGCATCCCCATATTGTTTTGAGCTGTACAAGCCGGCACTGAGAAGGAGATAGGTGTCGTCGAGCAGATCGGGCTTCGGAGAGGTGGCGAGAAAACGACGGAGTGTCGTGATGGCTTCTTCAGCCTGACCTGCGTCGAGCATGCGCTTCGCCTGCTTCAGCGTGGGGTTGTTCACTGGGCCGGCTGGTCCTGTTTCTGCGTAGACGGGCGAATAAAACTCGAATCCAGTGATTGGCCAAAGTATGCTCCAGATAAGTGTCAGCGATAGGCACCACCGTGCCGAAAGGACAAACGTGCGATATGAAAATAGAGATGTCAACGGGCGGGCCATGAGCTCCTGGCGGTCTACAGCTATGTCATTCGCACGTGACTACTATCGGAAACCCTGTGGGGTGTCAAGGTAAACCCCCATGGCCCGCAGGGTTCGTTGTGTTCAGTATGAGCGATTGGCTATCATGACATACGATGATGTTACATCCGCTGGTAGAGAAATATTTGAGCCGTCTCCGTGTAGAGGGCGGTCTGTCCGTCAATACAGTCGAAGCCTACCGCCGCGACCTGAATAAATTTCATTCCTATTTGCATCGAATCGGTGTCGCGCCGGTGGGGCCTCTTATGCCGGAGACATTGACGGGATTTCTCCGTTCTATGCACGAGGCACGATTGTCTCGTGCCTCTTCCCTTCGCTGTCTCTCGGCTATTCGTGGTTGGCTCCAGTTTCTGATGCGGGAACGGATGATCGAGGAGAATCCTACCATTGGCCTGGCTCCGATATCGCGAGCCGTTCGACTGCCTAAAACCCTATCGCAGCACGACGTTACTACATTGTTAGATTTGGGGGCAGTCCCGACTCCTGAAGATTTGCGTGACCGTGCGATGTTGGAGTTGCTCTATGCAACGGGGCTTCGCGTGTCGGAATTGGTGATGGCTGAAATGGCGCTGGTGAATCTCGATGTCGGGTACCTCCGGGTCACCGGCAAGGGGGCGAAGCAGCGTCTTGTGCCGGTGGGTGAGAGGGCGCGACAGCTGCTGCTGCAGTATGAGGAGGAGGCGCGGCCGCGACTTCTCAAGAAGCGGGTTTCACGGTATGTGTTTGTGTCGAGGCGGGGCGGGCCGTTGACGCGACAGGCCTTTTGGAAATTGTTGCGCCGCCGTGCACAGAGAGCCGGAATTAGACAGGCAATCTCGCCGCACATGCTTCGACATTCGTTTGCGACGCATCTCCTCGAAGGCGGCGCGGATCTTCGGTCTGTTCAGGTGATGCTCGGCCATGCGAATATTGCGACGACGCAGATCTACACGCATATTGAACGGGGACGTCTGAAGCGGGTGCATGACAGATATTTTCCTCGGGTGGGCCGGCGTCGTGGGCAACAAACATAACCGAGGAGACGCGATTCATCAGAGTGGAGTGCGCAGCGACCGAAAAGTGCAAGAAGAGTGCGAGATTCGATTGACATAGGCAAGTGGAGTTGGTAGCATCCGCCAAGGTTGCTAACGAAATCGGGCGGATAGCTCAGTTGGCAGAGCGCCACCTTTACACGGTGGATGTCGCAGGTTCGATCCCTGTTCCGCCTACCAGGTAAATGCTGGGTTAAGGGGACAGGACAGAATAGAATACGAAATTAACAACTTCAGACGGGACAAACCGCTAGATATAGTCTTGTCGCTCACATCTTCCGCTATACGTAGGGTTTTAAGGGGCCGTCGTTCAGCTGGTTAGGACGCCAGATTGTCAATCTGGAGGTCGCGGGTTCAAATCCCGTCGGCCCCGCCATTTTCTCCTGTGTCTGTTAGACTCCGCAGGCAGAGCCGTGAGTGCGTTTCAGAGCCTGGAGAGGTTATCGCCGCATGTTTCAAACGGGTTTAATTGGACTGGTCGGTTCTCTCGGCGCGGTTTCAAAAATTGTCCTCTTACTCCTGCTCGTCTTTTCGGTCATCTCGTGGGCCGTTATTTTTTCAAAATGGCGTGCGTTTAGTGTGGCAGACCGCGAGGATAAGCAGTTCCTAGCGCTCTTAGTGAAAACTCGAGATCTCGACGAGCTGTATCGGCAGGTTCGACGAATCGAAGGGAGTCCCAGTGCGGCAGTATTTGAAGGGGTGATGGAACGTGTGGGAGCTGAACGGGGTGAAGGGAGGAACGGCGCCAGCGTAGGACCGGTTGATCACCATGTGATAGAGCGGGCAGCCTCTCATCTGGCGCAGAGCCAGCTATCCCGGCTCGAGACCTACCTTCCATTCCTTGCCACGACGGGAAACATTACACCATTTATTGGACTGCTTGGGACCGTGATGGGAATTATCGATGCATTTCGTGAGATCGGCACACAAGGAACTGCCAGTATTTCCGCTGTCGCTCCTGGCGTTGCGGAGGCGTTAGTCGCAACGGCAGCCGGTCTGTTTACCGCTATCCCCGCGGTCATTGCCTATAACTACTTCCTCAGCCGAATTCGCAGTACGGCATTCCGATTGGATTCAGTTACCATTGAGCTTCTGTCATCCCTCTCGGTCTCTTCATCAAAGAAGAAACCCGTTCCGGTCGGAGTTCAAGGATGACCTTCGAGTCTCGTCACCGCCGATTTATGGCAGAGATCAACGTCATCCCTCTCGTCGATGTGGTTCTCGTCCTCTTGGTGATTTTCATGGTCACTGCGCCGATGTTGTATCGGGGGATGGACATTAAGCTGCCGACTTCTGCCTCGAATACCATCAAGCCGGACATGCGCACGGTGCTGACGATTGAAAAAGATCAACGACTGTATCTCGACAAAGATCCTGTCGGGGTGGCCCAGCTGGAACAGAAATTGAAGCTCTTGAAACGGGACCATCCCGATGTGTCTCTCTATCTCAGGGCAGATCGCGACGTGCCCTACGGTATCGTGGTGCAAGTGATGGACGGCGTCAAGAAAGCGGGGATCGAGAAAATTGGGATGGTGACGGAGCCGGTCGGTCCTGAGCGTGTGGGGTCATCGCAACCTCCGCGTCTCCCGTCGCGAAAAAGTTGACGCAACCTGTTCGAGAGGCCAGTGATGATGGCGTCCCAGGCATCGCTCTTGCCGGGAATGGGATTCGATCGGGACGATCGAACCGGACTGTCAGCTCGACTCAAGCGAACATTGGCGCTGTCGCTTATCGTGCATGTGGTTGTCTTGCTCGTGGTGGCAGGACTTCGACTTCCACAACAGGGTGAACGGCCGTTGACGTCTGTGGAGGTATCGCTGGTCAGTCTGCCGACGCCCGTGAGGCAAGCCGAATCGGTGACGCCGGTTCCTGTTCCATTGGTCAAGGCGACGACCTCAAGCGCAGCCCCTTCTGTCCCGCCTCCAGCAGGCGAGAAAAGAAGGGACATGTTGCGGGATCTTCAACTTCCGCCGGATGCGCCGAAGTTCGGAGACTTGAGTCCTGCAACAAAGTTGACGGGACAGCCTCAGCAGGCGGCGAAGGTGCTCGACATTCCGCGTGCGCCGGATGCGCAAGATCCGATTGCGAAAGCTCCACAACGGTCTTCGGTCAGCGAGGATCTGAATAGGGAACTAGAAGAAGAACTGAAAAAGATCAAACAGTTTCAGCCTGCAGCCAAGCTGGATATTCCGAAAGAGGTGAAGCCGAGTGAGGCCTCAGTTAAGCCGGTCCCTCAGCAAGAACTCAAAGCTCCGGCGGCAAAGACGCTCGATACGAAACTGAAAGTTTCTGGTGCGGATGGTTCCAGTCCCTACTGGGCTCGTGTGCAGTCGATTATTAGTAAGTACTGGGCTCCTCCACCGGTTGGTGCGCCAGGGCAGACCTATACGGTCATCATCGAGTTTCGGCTTCAGAGAGATGGAGTGATTAAGAGTGTGATGGTTAAGCAATCATCTGGCGATTTTTATGTCGACGCGGCAGGGGAGCGTGCCGTGCGTGACTCAAAAGTCCTGCCTGTCTTTCCTGCCGAAATGGCAGACAGCTATAAAGATGTAGAAATGGCATTTCGAGTTGGGGAGTTGGGTGGATGACACAGATAAGATTGATCAGTGCCTGGTTCGGAGGAGCCCTGCTGTTGGCGGGAGCTGTTGGTATTCTGGAATCCGGGGCGGCGGATGTATTTCTCGAAGCTACCCGTCCAGACTTCCAAAAGATTGCCCTGGGTGTGGCGGGAATACACAACGCGGGAGGCCCCGATTGGTTGGGAGGACGGATTGAGGAAGTGCTCAAAAAGGATGTGAAGCGTTCCTTGGTTTTTGATCTGGTGGATTTGCCCAGTCTTGGAATTCAGACACCCAACATCGGCAACGGGTCGGGGGCTGGTTCCAAAGCCGTATTTAAACAGGCGGCTGAGAAGGGTGTCTCGGTGTTGGTCTGGGGAAAAGCAGGCCTGAAAGGGACGGACAAAGAAGCCGACGTGAATATGGAGGGCTTCGTCTATGACAGCGGTAGCGATGAACTCGTGGGAGGAAAGCGCTACGTAGGATCGACCTCGGTTGTGCGGCTGATGGCGCATCGCTTTGCCGATGAGTTGGTATTTCGTTATACGGGCGAACCGGGCATCGCGCGGACGAAGATCGCGTATGTGGCTGAACAGGGTGCTGCCCGAGAGTTGTTCGTGATGGATTATGATGGTCACGATGCCCGCCAACTCACCGCCGATGGATTTCTGAACCTCATGCCGCAATGGTCTCCTGACCGCCGGTTCCTGATCTTCACCGCCTATCGCAATCGCAATACGCAGGATATCGACATGATCGAGTTGGCGACGGGCAAGCGATGGACGGTGATTTCCCTAGGAGGGCTGAACATCACTCCGTCGCTGTCTCCTGATGGAAACTTCCTGGCGTTTGCCTCCAGTCATGAAGGCAATTCCGAACTGTATCGGTTGGATACAAGGACAAAAGCCATCCAACGATTGACGGTAAACCCGTCCGGCGACTTGTCTCCCTCCTGGTCTCCGAACGGGAGAGAGTTGGTGTTTGTGTCGGATCGAGGTGGCGGGCCGCAGTTGTTCCTGATGGGGTCAGACGGGTCGAACGTGCGTCGCCTGACGTTTGAAGGCGATTACAATGCGGCGCCGGTGTGGTCGCCGCGCGGGAATTGGATCGCCTATGTGTGCCGGACGCATAGAGAGTATAAACTCTGTGTCATCTCGCCGGATGGGCAGAAGCGAATGCAATTGACGACAGGACCGGGTGTCGACGATTCACCATCCTGGTCGCCGGATGGCAGGCATTTGGTATTCAGTTCGACGTCCGATGGAAAGAGCCAGATCTATATGATTGATGCCGATGGTAAGGACATAGAACGGCTCACCTTCCAGGGCACGCACAATAGTGCGCCTTCCTGGTCTCCGGCATCGTGAGTCTAAGAAATTAACCGTACCGGATGAATCTAGGGATAAGATCGAGAGATAACTAACCTGGGATAAAGGAGATAGAAGGATGAGCAAGACAGTCTATGTATATGGGGCGGCACTGATGATGAGCATCGCATTGATTGGTATGCCTGGCTGCTCTAAAAAATCCGTACAGTCCGGTGGCGATTCCCAGTCCACTCAAGGGATGGCGAAGGGCGGGGCAGATAGTCCAACGTCCGGTGTCGGCAGCTTTCCGGACACCGGCGTTCAGCCAGGTGGCGGTGGGCTTCGAGGCCTCGACAAGAACCCCTCGGAAGAGCGAGTGGGCGGTGGTACGATGCTGGCGAAGGTGGATCCCTCCAGCAGTGCCGAACGACAGATGGCTGAGGTCAGGGCCGAGCAGGCGGCTTCAGCCGCAGCAGGCTTGCGGGATGTGCTCTTCGGCTACGATAGCTGGGTGATTTCCGAGGATGGACGTCAATCGTTGGCTCGCGATGCCGAGTGGATGAAGTCCAATCCGAGTGCGCTAGTCAAGGTCGAAGGGCATTGTGACGAGCGCGGGACCGCTGCCTACAACCTCGTCCTCGGTGAAAAACGGGCAAAGGCCGCTCGGAACTATCTGGTCGAACTTGGTGTCAGTGCCAATCGTCTGTCCGTGGTATCGTATGGGAAAGAGCGGCCGTCTTGCAACGAACATGCAGAGTCGTGCTATCAGCAGAATCGGCGAGGACATCTTGCGTTGAAGACCGGGAAGTAGGTGACGCGTTCTGTATTGCGGCGGTTGTGACTCCGTTGTCTGCGAGGAGAGAACAAGGGAGTCCTTTATCTATGGGTGGAACAATGTGGAACCATTCGGATACGAAGGAAAGCTGGACGACGATCTGTGCGATCTGTGTCCTATTGTCGACCGGCTGCATTGCCCAACAAGCCGACCTTAAACAGACCGAGAAGAATCTTCAGCAGCGCATCAAGCAGTCGAGCGATGAGTCGGCACAGACCCGTGCGCGACAGAGTCAGGAGATCTCGGTGCTTCGGGAACAGGAGTTGCCGCAATTGCGTGGCGAACTGGAGCGGGCATTGCACCAAGCTCAGGAACTCCAGGGTAAACAGGAAGACCTTAAGCAGCGCTCGGCGCAACTTGAACAGCAAACCAAGCGTCTTGAACAGTTGGCCGGCAAGCTGGAGGCGGATAGCACAACTCGCTTCAACCAGGTGCGCGAGAGCCTCAACGCTCAAGATGTCAAAAATAAGCAGGATCGCGATCAGTTCCGTATGGACGTGAACACTCGCCTTGACGATGTGAACCGACAGATGGAGGCGGTGCGAAAAGAGATCATCGAGGTCGTGCAGAAGACGAACAGCGGACTTACCAAGAGTCTCGATGAACGTCTGCAAGTGCATCATAAGGCGCTGGTGGATAACCACGCTTGGACCGAACAGTTGTCGGCAAAGTTCGCACAATTCAGTCAGTCGTTAACGGCATTCAGGGATTCGCTGACAGGATTGAGCGAGCGGATGAGCCAAGAAGAGCAGGCGAGCAAAGCGTCGACAACCCACATCAATGAGATGAACAAGGCGGTGACCGATCACTTAGGCGAGGTCAACAAGAGTGTCGCATCTGTCGCCCAAAAGTTTGCTGCCCGCTTCGATGAGCAGGATCGTCGTCTTGATGCCCTCTCCAAAGCCGTTGATCAGGATGCGCATGTACGGGGGAACAAGGGAGGGACACGACAGTCCACGACGAAACCGGCCCACCGAATGGGAACGGTGCCTTCGTCTGACACCTCAAAGGCTGAGCAGGAACTGCCTTCGGCTTCGCTCTCTGCGCAAGCTGAAGCGGTGACGTCGGCAGTTGAGACCGAGGAGTCGCCGCGCCCGCAAGTCAGTCAGAGTAGGGAGCGTTCAGACAGAGTCGAGTATCAACGCCTACTGGCGCTGTTTCGCGATGGAGACTTGGATGGAGCCCGGCAGGGGTTCGCCGCATTTTTGCGCGACTATCAGGACTCGAATCTGTCTCCCAACGCGCGCTATTGGCTCGGTGAGTCGCACTATGGCAAGAAAGATTATAGACAGGCGATCGATTCGTACGACCGCGTCGAACTGGATTTCCCGCTGAGCGAGAAAGTACCGTCGGCGATGTTGAAGAAAGGGTACGCGTACCTGGCGATGAAAGACACGAAGCGCGCGGCTTCGGCTTTCAGACAGGTGGTGACGTTGTATCCACGGACTCCCGAGGCAGGGAAAGCATCCGATAAACTCACCCAGTTGAAGGAGTCGCGATAATTGTGATGGGCAAAATAACTGGTAGAAGGGGGTCGGTCGTTCTCATGGCCGGGACGATGCTGTGGCTCGTCGGATGTGCTAGCCACGCGGATTTTGTGGAAATGCGCGACCATGTGGCGACGGTGTCGAAGTCTCAAGATCAAGATCAAAAGCGGCTGGATGCGTTGCAACGACGTTTGGAGTCGCTGGAACGGGTGAAGGATAGTGAATCCGCTCGACAGAAGCCCGATCCGAAGTTCGAAGAATTGTCTGCACGGGTTCAAAAGCTAGAGAACCGGTTGGCAAAATTCGATGAGGCATCCGATATTCAGGTTCTGCCCAAGGTAGAACCATCTCAAGTTGACCCTACTCGCCACTCTAAACCACAGAAGCCGGTCGCTGTGGCAGATGTGCCGACGATGATGCCAGGCGTTCCCACGATTACCCCGACATCGGCGTTCAATTTGGCTTACAACGACTATCTCAACGGGAAATACGATCTTGCCGTAACAGGTTTTCAGCGATTTGTGAAAGATTTCCCTGGCACGTCGTTGACGCCCAATGCCTACTACTGGTTAGGTGAGTCCTCCTATCAGCAAAAAGATTATGTGCGCGCGATGCAATCGTTTGAGTATCTCTCGACGGAGTATCCGGGAAACGAGAAGGTGCCGGCGGCGCTCTTCAAATCGGGGCTTGCGGCTGGAGAAACTGGAGATCTTGCCAAGTCGAAGAAGAATCTCAAACGGGTCATCGAAGAGTTTCCCATGTCGGACGAGGCGAAGCTGGCCAAGAATAAGCTGGCCGAAATCCGATGATCGGACGTCCATCGAGACGGTTCGTGGTGGCTCCCTTGTTTCTGGCGTTCCCCGGAGTCTAGCTTCATGCCCGCCGCCAGTTGCTCCGCTAAGATCCATATCCTCCCAGGCGACGTCGTCAGCCGTATCGCAGCCGGCGAGGTTGTCGAGCGTCCTGCCGCCGTCGTCAAAGAACTACTGGACAACAGTCTCGACGCAGGGGCCCTCCATATCACGGTCGATGTGAAAGATGGTGGACTGGCCCTCATTCGAGTCGCGGATGATGGAGAGGGGATCAGCCGTGCGGATCTTCCCCTTGCCTTCGAGCGGCACGCCACCAGCAAGCTCCGGTCTGATCGGGATCTCGCCTCGGTGACGACAATGGGTTTTCGTGGCGAGGCGTTACCGAGTATTGCTTCCGTCTCCCATGTGCTGGTGACGACCGCGACCAGGCAGGATACGGTGGGGTCGCAGTTCACCCTGGTCGCAGGGGCCAGCAGTGAGATCGTGGACGCGCCTCCCGTGCCTGGCACCCGGATCGATGTCTCCAATCTCTTTTTCAATCAACCGGCCAGAAAGAAATTTCTCAAATCGATCGCAACCGAGTTTTCCCATATCAGCCATGTCGTGCAACTCGCAGGCCTCGCCTGGCCATCCGTGCATTTTTGCCTGACTCATAACGGCCATGAGGTGCTCAACTATCCTGCCGTGACAGCGGATCGCGATCGAATCCTCCAAGTGTTTCGCCAGGCGTTTCTCGATCGGACCATTGAGGTACGAGGCAGGACAGGGGGATTGTCGATCCGCGGCGTGATGGTCGATCCTATCCACGCGCGGTCCTCGAAAATGCCGCAGGAATTGTTTGTGAACCGGCGCCCCGTCCGTAATGCGACGGTGTTTCATGCGGTCATGGAAGGGTATGGATCGTTTCTTCCTAAAGGGTCTCACCCGACATTCGTGCTCTTTCTTGACATCGAGCCGGATCGGCTCGATGTCAACGTGCATCCCACGAAAAAGGAAGTGCGATTCGCGGAAACAGAAGTGCTTCATCAGTTGGTGCGCCAGTCGGTTCGTCATGCACTTAGTGGTTCCGAGCAGAAAATCCTTTCGAGTTTCACGCCCTCCGGGTTGTCGCAGACGGCGCCGGGCTACTCTCCCACGGCTGAGCGGAAGACCTCATCGTTCCTGGATTCTCACCCGGCAGCCTCGATCTCAGCTCCTAGGCAGGATTCCCGGATCATTGGTCGTGACATGGGGTCGCTGTCCGGCATCGCTGAGGGAAGTCAGTTAGCCTTCGCCCACGAGGCAGCCGCAGCGTATCGGCTAGCAGAGAAGCCAGACATTATGCCGTTCGGGCAAATCCTCCGGACCTATCTCGTGGCGCAGGTGGGCGAAGAGCTGCAAGTGATCGATCAACATACGGCGCACGAGCGTGTCCTCTTCCAACGGCTTTGGCGAGGATGGCAGAGCCGGGATATTCCCTCTCAGCCGCTATTGATTCCGGAGCCGGTCGAGCTATCGGCCGCGCAGAGTACGCTGTTGCTCAAGCGTCTCGATGACTTGGAGAAGCTCGGTCTTCTGATCGAACCATTTGGCGCCTCGGCCGTGGCGATTCGCGGAGTACCGGTTGGACTGGGCAAGGTGGATGCGGCGGTCTTGGTGCAGGATCTGCTCGACGATGTGACAGAGTGGGACAGTGCATCGTCTCTGGAGCTGCGAGTTCAACCCGTCTTGGCGTCGCTGGCCTGCCATGGAGCGGTGCGGGCCGGACGCGCCTTGGCCCTTCCTGAAATTCAACAGCTGATTCACGATTGGGTGCAGGAAGGGTTGATTATGACCTGCCCGCATGGGCGCCG
>JANNXZ010000193.1:0-2926 GCA_031409835.1 Nitrospirota bacterium | reverse complement strand
CTCGGCCCCATGCCCAAGACCGATGTGGCCTCCGATGCCACGAACATTCTTTTCAAGGGACGCGTGACGGACCCCGTCCCGGCGGAGTTGGAGCCCGAAGATTTCTCGATATCACCGATGTAAACAGCAGGCGGAGATCGGGGTCTTGTATCGCCGAGACATGGGATGATACCTCAGCCAGTACCACCTCGGAGACAGTGAACTCGGCATTGATGGCAGGTGTCGTGGCAGAAACGACTAGGCGTGAGGGGATCTCGCCTACGCGCAACACGATCTCGGTAACGAGTTCCCCGCCGGCGACACCGTTGATCTTTTGAATGAGTTCCGGCTTGAGGAATGTGAGCTGGTGCATCCAGACACTGTTATGGACCAGGAGATAGAGCTTCTTGTAGCGAATCTGGTCAGGCCAAGTATTCGAGGCAATCGGTTCCCCGACGATGGAAGCCCAGTCCCGCTGCAAGCGGCTTTCAAGCAATTTGGACTCGATCCCCAGGCGACGAGCCAACCCTTCGAGGATGCTAGAGAGAGAGTCGATGGAACCGATTCCGCGCATGGCGGTATCATAGCAAAAACGGATGTGGCAATCAGCCTCCTGCTGCGTATTCCGGTCGGAAGGCTGACAGCGATATACCCCTGGACATGAAAGTCTGACGCCTGATGGGGAAAGAGAAAGACAGTTTCGAAAAAGCGGTTGTCACAAATCGCAAGGCCTACCACGACTATTTCATAGAAGAGAAGTTCGAGGCAGGCATCATGCTCCAGGGCACGGAGGTCAAGTCCCTGCGAGATGGGCGCGTGAACCTGCAAGATAGTTACGCCAGCGTGAGGGAAGGGGAGATCTTTCTCCACCACTGCCACATCAGTCCCTACAGCCACGGCAACATCATGAATCATGAGCCGCTCCGCACCAGGAAGCTGCTTCTTCACCGCAAGGAGATCAATAAACTCCTTGCCAAGACGCAACAGCAAGGCCTCACGCTCATTCCGCTCCGCATTTATTTTTCCAAGCGGGGTCTTGCTAAGGTTGAAATCGGGTTGGCCAAAGGCAAGAAGCAGCATGACCGCCGGGAATCAGACAAAACGCGCGAAGCGAGTCGCGAAGTGGAACGGGCGATGAAAGAGAGAAAGTGAGCGACAAGACAGTCTAGGATCGCCCCGTGCTCCCGGAGCGCGCGCCCTCTGAAGGGCCTCGCTCGACGGGCGCAGTTGGGCAATCCTAGACTGCCTTGCCGCAAGAGGGGTGGGGTGAATCTGTTGCGCAGACGATCAGAATGTGCTCGCTCGATGCGCGCAGTAAAGGTCAGTATGGTTGCATACCTGGACGGAAGGCGATGGGCCGGTTAATCTTGGGTCCGGTCGATCCAGAGCACGCTCACTTCAGGTGAAGATCCGGATTCTTCCGTTCTCGTTCCCCCAACAACCTGGACTAACAGATCGATGCGGTCGCCGGCCACAAGCATCGGCGCTCGCACCACGCTCCTGTTTGTGCCACAGGCTCCCTTGTCAATGACATCCATGAGCCCGCTCTCGCCCTCCAGTGAGAAAATTGTCAGCTCATAGGGCACCCCACAACCCCGCGTCATGACCTGTGTCTGTATGGTGTGGACAGTTCCGCCAATTCTGATTTGTCTCAAGTGGTAGCTGGCGGGATCTGAACGAAGCTTCCCAATGGGAATGCGTTCATACGAACGGAGCGGAATGTGCGATGCCCCCACTCGTGGTGAGCGAGGAAGGGTGTCGAGCGCGACAGTCGATGCTGGGCCTCCTACCGTCTGTGCACCGATCACAGCAAGAACGGAGAGTGCAAAGGAGCATAATTGTCTGGCTAAGAGAGGCATCGTCCGATGATTCCTATACACGGATCTATGTACCTCATGGAAAGAGCGTGATCCTACCCTACCATAGCCATGCAAACGGCCTGGAAGGCCGTCGTTGTCCCCACCCGTAAAGTCTATCGAGCCATAAGTTGTATTGAGACAAGCCTGTTTCCTGGTCAGCCAAAACCAGCCGATGCGTCGACGAGCCTCTAGGCAGCGTATCCCAGGAGCGAATTTCACACTTGACTTAGTACTAACTAGAACTATAATGCTCTGTATGGGTTGTCCGGTGACGTACTCGCGTTGCGATAGAGGGGCTGGTCGATGGTCGGCTGATCGAGTGATTGCCGAGAAGATCTAACGGCCAGCGTATAAAAGGAGGCTTCATCATGTTTGTTGTCGTTGGTGCGACAGGGAATACAGGGTCGGCGGTTGCCGACATGCTGCTAAGCCGGAAGCAGCCGGTGCGGATCGTTGTACGCTCGGCAGATAAAGGTGCAGCATGGAAAGCGAAGGGTGCAGAGATTGCTGTTGCCTCGCTCGACGATGTATCTGCACTGGCAAAAGCCTTCGAGGGAGCGAGAGGCCTCTATCTCCTGGTGCCGCCAAACTATGGGGCTCAGGCCTGGCTGACCGAACAGCGAGCACGAATGGGTCGTGCTGCAGAAGCTGTCGAGAAAAGCGGTGTCCCGCACGTTGTGTTTTTGTCTTCAATCGGTGGCCACATTGCCGAAGGGACTGGCCCAATCAGAGCCGCCCGTTATGGCGAACAAGTGCTCGTACGAGCGGTGAAGAATCTGACGATTCTCCGCCCCCCGTACTTCATGGAGAATTGGGCTCCGGTCCTCGGAGCGGTGAAGGGTCAGGGGCTATTGCCGACTTTCATTGCTCCTATGGCGAAGATTCCGATGATTGCCACAGACGACATTGGTCGAATCGCCGCCGAGCAACTCATCGCCGGTGGTCATGGGCGAAAGGTCGTCGAAATGGCTGGGCCTGAGGAATACAGTCCGGATCAGGTTGCGGCTGCCCTCGGTCAGATTCTGGGAAAGTCCGTGACGGCTCAGCATGCGCCGTTGAGCGCAGTGGTGCCCACATTCAAGTCGTTT
>JANNXZ010000192.1:0-2650 GCA_031409835.1 Nitrospirota bacterium | reverse complement strand
AGAGGTCGAGCTTCACCGAATCCATAAACTGCCCGTTGTCCGCCAGATCTTCATGCCATTCGACGAACAGATGGACCCAGCCGAACGCCTTGCTGTCACGATCCGCAACTTGTCCCTGCTCTTTATACTTCCAATGGGCGGCAATACCATGCTCAGCGATACGATGCATCTCTTCCGTGCGGATTTGGAATTCGACATGCTCCCCCTTCGGACCCACCACCGTCGTATGCAGAGACTGATAGAGATTGGACTTTGGAATCGCAATATAGTCCTTGAAGCGCCCGGGCACAGGCCGCCAGACGGAGTGAATCACTCCAAGCACGGCATAGCAGTTCATCTTGGTATCGATCACGATCCGCAGCGCGGTCAGGTCGTAGACCTCTTCGAACGTAATCGACTGCTTATTCATCTTTTGGTAAATGCCGTAGAGATGTTTGGGCCGCCCGTAGACTTGTCCCGCTAATCCGTTCTCCTGCATGGCCTTCTTCACAAGCTGGCTGACTTCATCGATGTACTGCTGCCGATCCTCGTCTCGTTTTGCCACAAGAACACGCAATGACTCGTAGACCTCGGGCTTGAGATGCTTAAGACACAGATCCTCCAGTTCATTCTTGATCCACCCGATTCCAAGGCGATTCGCCAACGGCGCATAGATCTCCAGCGTTTCCTGCGCGATCTCTTCCCGCTTGGCTGCGCCAAGATGTTCCAAGGTGCGCATGTTGTGCAGCCGGTCGGCGAGTTTGATGAGGACGACCCGGATATCGTCCGCCATCGACAGCACCATCTTGCGGAAGTTCTCCGCCTGTTTCTCTTCATAGCTCCGAAACGTGATCTTGCCGATCTTCGTCACACCGTCGACCAGATGCACAACGTCCTTCCCGAACTCTCTTTCGAGTTCTTCAGGCGTGGCAACCGTATCTTCCAGGGTATCGTGCAGCAGCGCGGCAACGATGGCGACGACATCAGCTTTGAGCGAGGTTAGGACTCCGGCGACGGCGATGGGATGTTGAAGGTAGGGTTCTCCGGATCGGCGAAGTTGCCCTTGATGGGCTTTCGCAGAAAACTCATGGGCCTTGCGAACGAGGCCGATGTCGGCATCGGCAGCATAGCTTCTGATTCGATCCAGCAGCTGGTCGAGATCTGTGACGGTTTGGTACACCATGGTGCACTCACTTATTTACTCACTCACACTCGCTCGGACATCGCGAATCCGAAGCTGAATCCGGTCGCGACCGTTCCAATGGTTCAGTTCCGGCGTGAAGGCCAGGTCGACCCGGGCGCGGGACGGAATGCCACGTTCAAGCAGCGACTTCATGCCGAATCCAATACTATCGAACGGCAGCGATGTCCCTTGCCGCACAGTCATTTTTAAATGCTTCTCGCCAACCGTGCGCGAATCCATGACTTCGAGACGAGTCACTGCAAACGTGGGCTCCGGATTACCCTCACCGAACGGATGCAGCGAGCCGATCTCCCGGATCAACTGTAGATTTACTTCCTCCAGACGCACTTCGGCATCGACGTTCAACGTCGGAACCTTGCCGCCGTCATGGGTCCACCCGGCCACCACTTCCGAGAATCTGGCGCGAAACTCGTCGATCCGAGACTCTCGAATCGTCACACCTGCGGCATTCGGATGCCCACCGAACGCCTCCAACAGCTCCCGACAGGACGCCAACCCTTGATAGAGGTCGAACCCGCCGGTCGTCCGCGCTGAACCTTTGGCGATGCCCTGCTCATCGATCGCCATCACAATCGCCGGGCGCTGAAATCTGTCGACCAAGCGCGCGGCGACGATACCAACCACCCCGAGATGCCACTGCCGGGAGGCCAGTATGAGTGCAGGCGGCACCTCTCGATCCTTCAGCGAGGCCAGCGCCTCCGCCATAATATCCACTTCGATACGTTGCCGCTCACGATTCAACTGCTCAAGACGGTCTGCCAATCGCTGTGCCTCGGCCGGATCGTCGGTCGTCAGCAACCGCACACCCAACATGGCATCGTCCAATCGCCCTGCAGCATTGATACGCGGCGCCAGCTTGTAGGCAATCGTTTCCGCCGTGCAATTCTGCGTGACCCCCGCCACCTGCTTCAGCGCCCGAACTCCGCAACGCGCGCCACGCGACAGCTGAACCAATCCTTCACGTACAAAACTCCGATTCTCATCGTGCAAGGGAACGACATCGGCGACCGTCGCCAAGGCCACGAGATCGAGCAACGACTCCAGAGGCACCCCGGCAACTCCATAGCGAAGCTGGTACGCCTGCGCCACCTTGTAGGCCAGCGCCGCAGAGCAGAGCCCGCGAAATGGATAGAGGGCGCCGACCCGATGGGGATTGAGTACCGCCACAGCCGGCGGCATGTCCTCGTCGGTCTGATGATGGTCTGTCACCACCACATCCATGCCGAGGCTGGCTGCTAATGCGATTTCTTTGTGCGAGGTCGTGCCGCAATCGGACGTCACCAATAACGAGATGCCTTCGTCATGCAGACGCTGCACAGCGCCGAGGTTGAGCCCATAGCCTTCGCGGAGACGATGCGGAACATACGCCCGAACTCGTGCGCCCAAACCACCAAAGAACGACAGGTAGACGCTGGTCGCCGTAATCCCATCGACGTCGTAGTCGCCATAAAAACAGATCGGTTCTTG
>JANNXZ010000191.1:0-8421 GCA_031409835.1 Nitrospirota bacterium | reverse complement strand
GGGAACTTTTCGTTTCAAACTGTGAACCTCAACACATTCTCCATGGCGAGACATGAGGAGCCACTCCGAGGCAGCCAATACGGGTGACCGTTCAACAAACAGTAGAAAGATAATGACACACAGAAGCGTGGTGAAGTTCATGATGCCTTTGTTCAACATCAGAAGGGCTCTTGAAACTCGGCACTTCCAGAAACTCAGCATGGCTCCATTTCAGACCTCACAAAACCGTCATAGACCAACCACTTAATGGCGTAAGCCTTTACAACGTTCTCGACATTAGGAACGATCATTCTTGACGTTTCGACCATCTCCGCCACATCCTCCAAGTCCGGACTAGGTTGAAGTGGGAACCAGAACTCTGGTATTTCTCAAGAGCCTCTTACGCCAAGCGTAATGCGGCATTCAAGGAGTGTCAATGCGAGCAGTCTGTCTGAAACACGTTCCCTTTGAAGGGCCAGGAGCTTTTGCGACAGCGCTGACTGAGCGCGGCGTGAGCTTGGAGCGCTATCTCGTTCCGCAAGACGGACTGCCGAAGGATGCGGGCGATCTGTTGATCGTGATGGGTGGGCCAATGTCGGTGAATGATACTGATTCTTGGATTGCCGAAGAAATGGAATTCATTCGATCCGCGATCCTGGCCGGCAAGCCCGTCATCGGCGTGTGTCTCGGCAGTCAGTTCATGGCGAAGGCGTTGGGCGCCACCGTGCGGCCGGGTAAGGCCTTAGAAATTGGCATGACACCGGTCAGGCTGACGGCTGAGGCGAAACAGGACCCTGTGTTCAGCACGCTGCCGGAATCATTCGACGTCTTCGAATGGCATGGCGAAGTGTTCGACCTCCCCAAAAACTCTGTGCCCTTGGCCAGCTCCGACATCGCTCCCCTGCAAGCCTTTCGCTATGCCACTCATGCCTATGGGCTTCTGTTTCATGTGGAGATGGAAGAGAACGGAATTGAATCGTTGTCCCGGGAATGTTCACCGGATCTCACGAAAGCACGCTTGACCGCGAAACACGTGAAAACGGCAGCCCTCCCCCATCTACCGCAACTCCACCAGATCGCCGATCGGTTGATCGGCCATCTGCTCGATTCTCAGCGTTGATTGCCGCCTCATTCCTACTGTACTCTTAACCCTTCGTCGAAAAGTCTGAAAGTCATCAAGTCGAAAGTCTTCGGGAATTCCCACGACATGATGACTTGAAGACTTTATGACTTGATGACCTTCCGACTTTAAGCCCGATTGATTTACGAAAGGAGCGCATCGGACATGGCTGGTTTCCCGATTGAAGTTGCGACACGCATTAAAACACTTCCCCCCTATCTGTTCGCCGCGATTGACACGATGAAGCAGGCCGCGATTGCTAAGGGCATCGACATCATCAATCTTGGCATCGGCGATCCTGATTTGCCGACACCGTCTCCGATCATCGACAGCCTGGCGAAAGCGGCCAAAGATCCCAAGCACCACCAGTATCCGTCCTATGAAGGGATGCTCTCGTTCAGAAAAGCCGTCGCCGACTGGTACAAGCGGCGATTCAACGTCACGCTCGATCCGGCGAATGAAGTCTTGACGCTGATCGGCTCGAAGGAAGGCATCGGGCATATTCCACTCGCCTTCGTCGATCCTGGCGATATCGTGCTGGTCCCAAGCCCCGGCTATCCAGTGTATCCCGTTGGTACCAGCTTCGCCGGAGGCGTCTCGCACCTCATGCCGCTCACGAAGCAGAACGGGTTTCTGCCCGATCTGAATGCCATCCCGAAAGACGTGGTGAAAAAAGCGAAGCTGATGTTCTTGAATTCGCCGAACAACCCGACGTCGGTCATCATGAGCAAGGACTATTTTAAGCGAGTGGTGGAGTTCGCCCAGGAGAACCAGATCATCGTCTGCCACGACGCCGCCTATTCGGAGATTTTCTACGACGGCAAGCCCCCTGCAAGCTTCATGGAAGTCGATGGTGCAAAGGATGTAGGAATCGAGTTCCACTCGCTGTCGAAGACGTACAACATGACCGGCTGGCGCATCGGGTTTGCCGTCGGGCACAAACAGGTCTTGGCTGGACTCGGCAAGGTGAAGAGCAACCTCGACTCCGGCTGTTTCCAGGCCATTCAGGAAGCCGGGATCACCGCGCTCAACCTGGATGATTCTGTGACGGATGGTTTGCGTAAGATCTATCAGGAACGGCGCGACACTCTCGTCCCGGGCCTCAAGCAGCTTGGGCTTGAAGTCGATCCTCCACCAGCCGCGTTCTATATCTGGGTCACAGTACCGAAGGGGTACACCTCCGCTTCTTTCACCGCTCACTTGCTGGAGAAAGCCGGAATCGTGACGACTCCAGGCAACGGCTTCGGCGCGCCGGGCGAAGGGTATATCAGGATGACCGTCTGTACGTCGAAAGAGCGATTGGCGGAAGCGGTGGAGCGGATTAAGAAGGCGGGGTTCTAAACTGCCGTGATGGGTGATGTGTGATCAGTGATGAGTTTTTGAAACAACGGACCCAACGGCCTTTTACGCACAACCCATCACTCATCACTCTTCACTCATCACGATGAAAGAGACTGTCTTCATCGGGTTTGGTTCGAACGTCGGCGATCGAGTCGACTTCTGCGATCGGGCCGTGACCCTGCTGAGCCTCCTACCTCACTCCCAACTCTCGGGAGTGTCGCTGCTCTATGAAACCGAGCCCGTGAATGATCATGCCCAGCCTGGCAATGGCTGGTTCTTGAACGGCGTCGTACAGCTTGAGACAGATGTCATGCCGAAGAGTTTATTGGCCACACTGCGGGAGATCGAGCACGCACTCGGCCGGGATGCGGAAAACCGATCAGGCCCCAGAACCATCGATCTGGACATCTTGTTCTACGGCCAACAGGTTATCAACGAACCGGATCTGGTGGTGCCGCATCCCCGCATGCACAATCGCCGGTTTGTCCTCATGCCGCTGAGCGAGCTCGATCCGTTGTTCGTGCATCCAGTGCTCCAGCGCACAGTCAGCCAGTTGCTTGCCGAAGTCGGGAGGCAGCCTGAGGTCCACCTCCTCTTTCCCCAGCCTTCAACCCGCTACGGGTCTCGCCCTGCTTGCAGCCCACCCCCAGGCTCATGAAGATTATACGCACCGCGCCATCCATGACTGCATGGAGCGAACGATTACGCCGGGAAGGCGTGACCATTGGGTTCGTGCCCACGATGGGTGCGCTGCATGACGGCCATCGCTCCCTCATTCGAGCCGCACGATTACAATGTGACGCGCTCGTTGTAAGTATCTTCGTGAACCCGGCACAGTTCAGCCCGACCGAAGACTTATCCGCCTATCCACGCCCAATTACCCGCGATCGTACCCTGTGCCGCGAGGAAGGGGTAGATGTCTGTTTTGAACCGACAGCCCACAACATGTACCCGGATGGCTTTCAAACTATCGTGACGCTGCCTGCAATCTCCCGCCGATGGGAAGGAGCGGCCCGGCCTCATCACTTCGCCGGTGTCGCCACAGTGGTGACAAAACTCTTCGGGATGGTGCGACCCCATCTCGCCTTGTTTGGCCAGAAAGATTACCAGCAAGCCGCGCTGGTTCGGCAACTTGTGAAGGATCTCAATCTCGGTGTGGAAATCCAGGTGCGCCCGACAGTCAGAGAGCAGGATGGGCTGGCCATGAGTTCGCGCAACGTCTATCTCAGCGCCGACGAACGTCGGATTGCCTCATTGCTCTCTCAGGCGCTCCAAGCAGGTAAACAGATGATCCTGGGTGGAATGAACGATGTGGCTGCGGTCGAACGGATCATGCGGCAGACCATCGAGCAGGCCCCCACCGTTCATGTCGAGTACCTTGCTGTCTGCGACCCGGACAATCTGGAGCCTCTGCCCGTCATCTCGGCTCGTGCAGTACTCTTAGGTACGGTCAAGATCAGGTCGATTCGCTTGATCGATAATCTGCTGGTAAAAATGCCGGAAGGAAAGCGTCGTGCTACGAGTTGAGCGCGGGATCAAGGCCTTGACCAACTAAGAGGCCAAGGACGACCTGAGCCAGACGGCGGTGATGTTCCGGTAGAATCTCCAAGAAGCGGACACCTATCGATAGTGGGTGAACGGAACAGACCATCGCTGTTTCAATACGAATCGTTTCATCCTCCACTGTCGGCTTCAAGACCAATTCGATAAAAGACCCCTTCGGAAACCCCGTCGCCTGCAGGGTGCAGCCATCCATCGAAATATCAGTGATTCGGTTGGTGACGGCCGGCTGCTTGTAGTCGAGAACCTGAGCCTCAATGGAGGCCGGAAGGCGCGTGTACTGGCGCCGATCGAACGCCTGCGTATTGTGGCGCGCACCGGAATAGAATGCACGAAAGCGATTCGTGCAGAGTTGGCATCGAAACGGAAACACGTTGATGCGGCTCAGCAGGCGCTCGACTCTGCCCTCCTGGTAGGTCACGCGGATGAATGCGCTTCCACAAATTGAACAGTGCAGTTCTCTCATAAGCCCGAACGAACCTCGCTCTGGACCGGCCCCTGCTCCGCCACAATCGGATCGATACGCGCCGGCGAATACGAGGCTGGCTTCACCCATTTCCCATCTCCACGCTTATAGCCACCAACCTTACTCATGTTGGACCGATGGACTTCTCGAAAGACCGGATTCATGTCGATGCCATAAGACACTGCCGTACCGTAGACGACGTACAGGAGGTCGGCCATCTCCTTGGCAATAGAGGAAAGATCTTCTGCCGCGAGAGCCTCTTTCAACTCATCGAATTCTTCCTGAATGAGTTTGACACGCAGTTCGCGTGTCCGCCCATCGACGACCGTCGGGACTGAATTGACGACGATATCGAACGTCCGGTGGAAGGCTTCTACCATCGCCTGCTCGTCGGCCATCAGAGACTCCTTATTCGCTGTCAAAGGGCAACGCCTTGCGAGAAACCAGTTCCACCGGATCCAACATGGGAATCTCTTTCTCCGATGAGACACCGAGCTCCTTAAACCGGCGAGCCGCCGGCAGGATTCTCGTTTCGAGCGACCCGATCGCTTTGTTGTAGGCCAGGACACTCTTCCCAAGCGCTTGCCCCACGTCGTTCAAATGCTCTGTCAGCACGGCCATCCGTTCGTAGAGATCCTTCCCCAACCGTCCGGCTTCCTCGGCGTGCTCCGTCAATCGCTCCTGCCGCCATCCGTAGGCGACCGCCCGTAAGAGCGCCATGAGCGTCGTCGGGGTGGCAAGGACCACGCTTCGAAGGAATCCGTCTTCAATGAGCCGTGGATCATGCTCCAGCGCTGCGCCAAGAAACTGTTCGCCCGGCAAGAATAGCACGACAAACTCCGGCGCCTGCGCGAATTGATTCCAATAGGCTTTCAGACTCAACTCGTCCATGCGAGACCGTACTTGGGCGGCATGACGGCGCATTCCTTCGAGACGCTGCTCCTCGGTCGAGGCTTCGTGCGCATCCAAGTAGCCTGCCAAAACGGTCTTGGCATCCACGATGATCTGCCGCCCACCAGGCAGCTGGACCACCATGTCGGGACGAAGCCGCCCGCCGTCGACCGTGATGGACTCCTGCTCAAAAAAATCGCAATGCGCCACCATGCCGGACAACTCGGCTACACGCTTGAGCGTGATCTCACCCCATTGACCGCGAATGGCCGGCGCGCGTAGCGCCTTCACAAGATTGCCAGTCTCCGATTGCAGCCGCTGCTGCGATTCGGCTAAGAGCTTAAGGTGCTGATCGAGGCCTCCATAGGCCGCTTGCCGCGACTGCTCTAGCTGCCGGAGTTGGTCGTCGTATCGAGACAGCGAGTCTTGGAGGGGTTTGACCAGGCTATCGATCGCCTGTTGCCGCTGAGCGAGATCACCCTTGGCCTCAGCTTGGATCGTTTCGAATGAGCTGCGCGCGAGGGTCAGAAAGGCTTCGTTGTTCTGTTTGAGGGCTTCGCCCGAAATCGCCTGGAAGGTCTCGGCCAGTTCCTGCCTAGCTTGGCCCAGTAGAGTCTTTTGTTCGTTGAGATGGAGCGCAGCCTCAGCGGCCTTGGTCTCCGCCACTGCACGAGCCTGAGAGGCATCCGAAAGATCCTGTCTGATCTGATCGAGGTCGAGCCGATCTTGTTGTGCCTGGCGGCGCAATTCCTCCGCCAGCGATTCTGATCGCTGCGCTCGTTCACCGGCAGCCAGTAGTTGGGTCTGTACATTCGCGCGTACGCGGGACGCAATCCAAAACCCGACGATCAACGCGCCGAGGAGACCTCCGACGAGAGCCCCCGCACCAAAGACTGTGCCATCAATCATGGGTGACCATCCACGTCATGCCGCTGCCCCATATTTGACCCAGCTGTTGGATGTTGCGATGAGGAAAGAATGAATTTTGAGAATACGGAAAAGCCCATGAAAGGTCAAGGCAACAAAACGACTAGGGACGTTCAGCCCTACAACATTGCGTCATGATTTGTTAGATGGTTCCAATCTCGCGAATATGTCTCCTCCCCGCTCTTGAACGATGATCTCTCCTCGCTCCGCATCCAAGCTGATTCGATCACCTTCCTTGAGCCTGGTGGTAATGCCAGGCACATTCGCCACTGTCGGCAATCCGTACTCGCGGGCAATGATGGCCCCGTGCGAAAGTGTCCCGCCCATCTCGGCGATCAGCCCTGCTGCTATGCCAAACAATGGTGCCATGCCAGGATCGATGACCGAGACCACGAGAATGTCGCCACGGCAGACTCGGCTCCAATCTTCCATCGATCGGACGAAGCGAACCGGCCCCACGACCTGCCCCCCACTGATGGGAATACCGTGCAGTATCCCCTCCGAAGCCACAACGGAAGATACGTCCGCGCCTCGGACCATCTCACTCCAATCCCGAATCGTATCTGGAACACTGATTGTGGCGTCACGATCCTGCTCGGCCCGGCGAGCCTGAATGATCCCTTGCCAATGACTCGACCCTGTGGCTAGCAATTCTGGACGCTCCTCGATCTTGAAATAGAAAATATCCTCCTGCGACGAGAGTTGTCCCCGTTCGACCAGCCATTCGCCCAAGCGAAGCAGGAGGCTGCGTGCCGCTGCCGAGTAGTACATCAGATGATGTCGGTTCGCCTCCCGCAGGGCGAAGAACCGGCATAGCCGCCGATACCACCAAGAAAAAATGGCCCACCGATGGAGTCGCCATCCAAACCTGGCGCGAATCTCTGCAAGCGCCCGTTCCCGTACCATTGTTTGGCGCTGAAGAATATCTTCCGGAGTAGCACTGGTTGGAGCCAGAATCTGCGTTCGCAATACCGTCAGCAGCAACTCCGGTCGATCTGCGAACCGGGGCGACATGGGGTCCGACTCACCAACCCCTCGATGGCCATAGTCTTCGAGGTACCGGTTAAAGGCACGGAGCACGTCGGTCCCTTCAAGCTTGCGACGAACCTCGACCGGGTTCCACCCCTCCGCGGTGAACATCGCGGTCACTGACGGGTCGTGCCGAACCATGTCCACTATTTCCGCCAACCGGACAATCTGTTCCGCACTGATCACCGCGGCCTGACCCTGGAGCGCCCCGTTCAGCAAGGCTCTCCAATCTCCGCCTAGCCAGCGGGGCAGTACGCCGCCTAGCGCTTGCAAACACTGCGCGACCCCTCCTGCAATGGCAAATGTCAGTTCACGTTCATCGAGCCATTTCGCAATGGCATCGAGGCGCAGGGCGATGTCTTCGCCTGAGACAGTCCGAAGCCGATCGGCGCGCTGATCGGCCGCCATCGCTTTCATCTCCGCAAACCAAGCCGGCCCATGGCGCACAGCCTTTCTCATCTCGGCCATCATCACGACACCGGCCCGGGCTAGCGCGAACCACCCGAGTGGGCGGACCTCCGGCACCTTTGTAAGGATTTCTCCTCCCATCTGCTCCGTCATTAAAGAGGGATCTCCCCGCAGTTGTGCAATGAGAGAGTAAAACAACGTCATATTGATGTAGGGACGTCCCTTGAAGGTGCGGACCGACGTGATCCCTTCTGGAATCTGGCATCCCATACGCCGATAGGGTGAAAGAATGTAGCGTTCCATAAACTGTTCAAGAAACGACAGGCCGAGCGGGCTCGGCAATTCCGGCAACGTCTCTTTGAAGTTGGCGCGCGACCATTCGCAATCGTCATTGGTTAGTTTCCGATGTCTAGCCAGACCGGAGATGGGACGAGCTTGGAGCAGCCATAGGCCACGATCGTCGTAGAGCCATTCGATATCCATTGGATGCCCGAATGTCTTTTCAATCTGCTTGGCCGTGCGGGCCAGGTCAAACAGTTGGTTGTCCGACAACGTTGCACGCCCAACTGCATCATCCGACAGCGGCACTTCGCAAAGACCCTGGCCGGTCACCCGCAACGCCTGAGTCTGCTTGCTGATCATCCGTTCGCTGATCCGGTTAGGCTGACTGCTCTCAGCGATCTCAACCACATACTGATCC
>JANNXZ010000190.1:0-11253 GCA_031409835.1 Nitrospirota bacterium | reverse complement strand
CATGTTGAACGCGGCGAACATTAACCTCATCGCCTTTTCCCATTACCTGGAATCCATGGCAGGCCAACTGGTCGCCCTCTTTATCATTGCCATTGCCGCCGGGGAAGCGGCGATTGGGCTAGCCATCATCATCGTCGTGTTTCGTGGAAAGATCTCCACAAACGTGGACGAGATGAACTTCTTAAAGTGGTAACGTGACGGATCTGCTCATAAAACTCATTCCTCTGTTTCCCTTATTGGCCGTAATCCTGAACGGGTTCTTCGGCAGGCGGTATTCCCACGATGTCGCGCACCGGCTTGCGTGGGGATCGGTGGGACTATCGTTTCTCTGCACAATCGGCGTGTTCGCAGACATCCTGCAGACCGGCACGCCCCATGAAGTCATCGTCTATCAATGGATTTTCGGCGGCGACCTCACCGTCAATTTCGCCTACCTTGTCGATCCTCTCACATGCATGATGCTGCTCGTCGTCACGGGGGTCGGGCTCCTGATCCACGTCTATTCCGTCGGTTACATGCATGGGGAAAGTGGGTTCACGCGATTCTTCACCTACATGAACCTGTTCATGGTCTCCATGTTGCTCCTCGTCATGGGGAACAACTATGTGGTGCTCTTCATCGGTTGGGAAGGGGTGGGGCTCTGTTCCTATCTGCTGATCGGCTATTACTATGACAAGGTCTCCGCTGCGAAGGCCGCTTCAAAAGCCTTTGTGGTGAACCGCATCGGCGACGCGGGATTCCTGCTGGCCATCTTTCTCATCTTTGTCAATTTCAAGACGCTCGACTATACGAAAGTCTTCGCCCAGGTCGGCCAGCTCTCGCCGGAGATGGCCACCGCGATCGCGCTCTGTCTCCTCGTCGGAGCAGTCGGCAAATCAGCCCAGCTCCCTCTCTACACCTGGCTTCCGGATGCGATGGAAGGTCCGACCCCCGTCAGTGCGCTCATCCACGCGGCAACGATGGTAACGGCTGGGGTCTACATGATCGTGCGGAATCATGCCATTTTCGATTTGTCGCCGACGGCCATGACGATCGTCGCCGTCATCGGCGGACTCACCGCGTTGTTTGCCGCGACCATCGGCCTCGTGCAAACGGACATCAAGCGCGTGCTGGCCTATTCGACGGTGAGCCAGCTTGGGTACATGTTTCTCGGGTGTGGGATTGGGGCCTATACGGCTGCCATCTTTCACCTCATGACCCATGCCTTCTTCAAGGCTCTTTTGTTTCTCACGGCTGGATCGGTGATCCACGCGCTCTCGGGCGAGCAAGACATTCGAAAGATGGGAGGCCTCAGCGGGAAAATCCCATGGACCTATCGGCTGTTTCTGATCGGCACGATCGCCATTGCGGGCATTCCACCGTTGGCAGGCTTCTGGAGCAAAGATGAAATCCTGGCCCATGCCTTCACGCAGCACCACTATTTTCTGTATGGCATGGCCGCTATCGGTGCGCTCTTGACCTCCTTCTACATGTTCCGTCTGATCTACCTGACTTTTTTCGGCAGGTCTCGCATGGACCATCATACGGAGGAACATGTCCATGAGTCTCCGATGGTGATGGTCGGTCCGCTCATGGTGTTAGGTGTGCTGTCTATTCTTGGTGGATTTCTGGGCTTTCCCCCTGAGCAGGGCTGGCTCCATCAATTTCTTGCGCCGGTCTCTGGCACGGGAGAGGAACATGAGGCGAGCACGGGACTCGTGCTCATGCTCATGATGATTGCCACGGGGATTGCGTTGCTGGGCTGGGGCCTCGCGCACTATTTTTATAGCGTGAATCTCTCGGCGCCGGATCGCCTGGCCGCACAGTTTCAGGCGGGCTACAGGATCTTGCTCAACAAGTACTACGTCGATGAAATCTATGACCTGTTATGGGTAGAGCCGGCCAAGAAATTGGGGCATCTGCTCGATTGGTTCGATCGGACTGTGATCGATGGCCTCGTGAATGGCGTCGCGCAGCTGGCCGGATTGGCTGCGGCCGGTTCGACGTGGGCGGAGAAATACGTGATTTACGGCGGCCTTAATGTGATCGGATACGGCAACCATCTCGCGGCCCGCCAATGGCGGAAATTACAGAGCGGGATGGTGCATCATTATGCCGCCATCATTGTGGCAGGGCTCTTTCTGCTGGCGGTCGTTATTCAGCTCATCATGCAACTGTAAAGCACTGCGATGTTAGAAGAACTGGCATCAACGTTTCCGATTCTCACCTGTATTCTTTTTCTCCCCGTCGTCGGGGCTGCCGTCCTGTGGCTGCTCGACGACGAGGACAAGGTCAGGATCTCCGCTTTGGCAATTGCGCTCGTGGAATTGGTCCTCTGCATATTCGTACTCATTCGATTCATTCCCGAATCAGCCGCCATGCAGTTTTCTGAACATGTGCCGTGGATTCCCGCCCTCGGGATCAGTTACCACCTCGCGGTCGATGGGATCAGTGTCCTCTTCGTTGGACTCACCGCATTCCTTTCGGTCCTTATCATCATCTATTCCTGGGATACAATCCGCCATCAAGTGAAGCTCTATATGATGGCGCTTCTTGCCCTCGAGACGACGATGCTGGGGGTCTTCCTCTCTATCGACTTGATACTCTTTTTCGTCTTTTGGGAACTCATGCTGATTCCCAGCTACTTTCTAATCAAGCTCTGGGGCGGAGGAGCGGAGCGGCACTACGCTGCGCTGAAATTCGTGCTGTATACCTTGCTTGGCAGTGTCTTTATGTTGGTGGGGATCGCCCTTTTGGACATCAATTATCACCAGTGGGCGACGCTGCGCCATATGGAGCAGACCTACTCGTTTGACTTGTTGGAACTGCTCTCCGTTCCGATCCCGCTCAGTCAACAAATTCTCATTTTCTGGCTACTGTTCCTCGGCTTTGCGTTCAAGGCTCCGGTGTTCCCCTTCCATACCTGGCTTCCAGTCGTCCTTCTCGAAGGTCCGATCGGCATGGCGGTCGTGCTGGGTGGATTGAAGCTCGGGACATTCGGTTTTATCCGGTTCAGCATTCCGTTGCTTCCGGACGCATCGAAAAGCCAGACCGTTGTTTCGATTCTCATGGCGCTGGGATTGGCGGCGATTCTCTATGGGGCCATCATGGCGCTGGTCCAGCAAGATTTACGCCGCCTCCTCGCCTTCAGCAGCATCAGCCATCTTGGCTTTGTGGTGATCGGCCTGTTCTCATTAAATTTTCAGGGGCTTCAAGGCAGCTTGCTCACCATGATCAACTTGGGATTCAGCACGGCCGGATTGTTCTTTATCGCGGGGTTTCTCTACTCGCGGCAGCAGAGCACCCAACTAGGCTCATTCGGCGGCATGGCCAAACAGACCCCCTTGATCGCATGCTTTTTCTTGTTCCTCGGTCTGGCGGGAATCGGCTTGCCCGGCACCGGCGGCTTCGTCGGTGAATTCCTCATCCTCTTGGGAGCCTTCAAGGCCAATTGGATATATGGTGCGATCGCGGTCATCGGAGTGATCCTCAGCGCGGCCTATTTTCTCTGGTACTACGAGCGGTCGATGCTCGGACCGCTCGGCAAGGCCGTCAAGGACTCCATCAGCGATCTGCATCCCCGCGAAATACTCATCGCGTCGGTCTTGTCGGTCATGATCCTTTGGGTTGGCCTCTATCCCGCTCCTTTTTTGAGAATCATGAACGGGTCGGTGCAGGCGTTGGTCGATCGACTGGAGCGGGGGACCGTGGCGTCGATCGAGCCCAAACAGCCGGTACGGGTGGATTGAATCGTATGACCGATTACACGCTGCTCTATATCCTGTTTGCCCCTTTTGCGGGGGCCATCGCGCTGATCTTCGTTTCCAACCGCCAAATGATGCTTGTGCGAGGGATCGCGGCAGGATCAGCGCTTGTCTCATTGCTTGCCTCACTCTATCTGTTCTACGCCTACGATCACGTGAAGGGAGGCTTCCAATTCGTCCAGAAATTCGAATGGTCTCGCCAACTGGGTATCTCGCTCCACTTGGGGGTCGATGGAATCGGCACCCCGCTGGTGCTGGCATCGGGCATCTTGTTGTTCGCGGGCATTTTCGTCTCCTGGCATATCAAAGATCGGACGAAAGAATTCTATATCTGGCTGCTCATCCTCGCCGCTGCCACGATCGGCGTCTTCATGTCGCTAGATCTGTTCTTTCTCTTCTTCTTCTACGAAATGTCCGTGATTCCCATGTATCTCCTGTTGGGCATGTGGGGAAGCCACACGAAAACGTACAACGAGATGACGGATCCGGAAGGCCTCAAACGGCGGGATTCGGTCGGGTTCATCCTCAACTTCGGGTCCAACAGTAAAGAATACGCCGCGATGAAACTGGTGCTCTTCCTCTCGGCCTTTGCCGTCATGGCGCTGATGGGTATCTTGCTGATCTACAAATACGCAGGGCTTAATACTTTCGACATTCTGGTCCTGCGTGAACAGGCCAAGCTGATGAACATCCCGGTCTTGGGCACGACGCTGGACAAGATCATTTGGCTCCTGATCTTCATCGGCTTTGCCGCGATTGCGCCGCTGTGGCCGCTGCACTCCTGGTCTCCTGTAGGTCACGCAGCCGCGCCGGCCGCCACGAGCATGTTGCACGCGGGCGTACTGATGAAGCTCGGCCACTTTTCCATTATCCGGGTGGCCTTTGAGATTTTGCCGGAGACCACCAGAGAACTCATGCCCATCGCGGCCGTACTCTGCGTGTTCAGTATCGTGTACGGCGGGCTCGTGGCGTTCTACGCCAAAGACACGAAGTATGTGATTGGATATTCCAGTTCCAGTCACATGGGTTATGTCTTTTTAGGCATGGCCGCCCTGGACTACATCAGCTTGACCGGGGCGGTGATGTATATGTTCGCCCACGCCATGGCCACGGGTATGCTCTTTGCCATGGCCGGGTGGGTCTACGATCAGACGCACAGCCGCGATATTCCCTCGCTCGGTGGGCTTTCGAATCGCATGCCGTTCATCTCCGGCTGTTTCGTGGTGGCGTGCATGGCATCGGTCGGTGTGCCCGGCACCGTGAATTTCATCGCCGAAGTGACGATCATCGTCGGTAGCTGGAATAAGTATCCGTTCCAAGTCATCGTGGCTGTGGTCGGCATCGTCCTGACCCTGGCCTACCTGTTCAAGATGATGCGCGGGCTCTTCTACGGACCCATGGACCAGAAGTACAGTCACGCGCATGACGCCGTCTCCGTAGCCGATCGTCTTCCGCTCTTGATCATGATTACCGTCAGTGTCGGGTTCTTTTTCTTTCCCATGCACCTCTACAATGTGGTGCGGTCTGGAGTCGACCCCTTGATTGCGAAGATTACCCGCGTCGTGCCGGTCGCGCAGACAGGTGAAGGGTTAGGGGTAAGGAGTGAAGCGAGCGTCCCTGCGCGGACATCTGACATTCCGCTCATCGCGAAAAGCCCCTCACCCCTCACCCCTCACCCCTCACGAGGGCTCGAATGACCTTCGCGTTCACCATGTCTCCCTCCGATCTCCTGCTGCTGTTACCGGAGATCCTGCTCACGTCCTGGCTCTGTCTCATCCTGATCATTGATTTCTCGTTTCCTCGACTGCCCAACGAACAATTAGCCTATTTCAGCATCGCGGGGCTTGTCGCTACCCTCGGCTGCCTAGTCTGGTTCGATATCTCCGGTATCACCGGAACCCTCTTTGCGAACATGTTTGCGCTCGACCGGATGGCCCTGTTCTTCAAAATGTTCATTGTCGGATCGACGATCCTCGTCATTTTGGCCTCGATCGATTTCATCCATCGATTCAAGTTCTTCCGCGGAGAGTATTATTCCCTGATCGTCATGTCGGCCCTCGGAATGATGTTCATGGCTTCCGCGAACGATCTGCTGTCGGTCTTCGTTACCCTGGAATTTTCCACCCTCGGTTTCTATGTTCTCGTGGCGTATCTCCGCGAGGACACGGCTTCGAATGAAGCGGGCATCAAGTTTTTCATCCTGGGCATCTTTGCCGCCGCGCTCCTCGCCTATGGCATCAGTTTGGTCTATGGAGAAACAGGCAAACTGGTGTTTTCCGATATGAAGGAGGCACAGGCCACACCCGGGCTGGCCATTGGCTTCCTGCTGATTTTCGCCGCACTAGGATTCAAAATCGGCGCCGTGCCTTTCCACTCATGGATTCCAGACACCTATCATGGATCGCCGACACCGGTGACGGCGTTCCTCTCGATTGCGCCAAAAGGAGCGGCCTTTGCCATCCTCCTGAGAATGTTCCTCGTCGCCTTGACAACCTTTAAGCCGGTCTGGGTTCTACTGATTGTTGCTGTGTCCATTCTGTCCATGACCTACGGCAACATCGTGGCCATCGCTCAAAAGAACATGAAACGGCTCTTGGCCTATTCCGGTATCGCCCAGATCGGCAACGTGTTGATCGGTCTTGCAGCTGGTACGAAGATGGGCAGCGATGCGATGCTGTTCTATCTCTTGACCTATTTGTTCGCCAATCTCGGCGCCTTTGCCATTGTCATCGCCGTCAGCGAAGCCATCGGCAGCGAGGAAATCGAGGATTACAGCGGCCTGGGACGCCGGTCGCCTTTTCTCGCCTTTTCGATGCTGATTTTCCTCTTGTCTCTGGCCGGAGTGCCTCCGCTGGCCGGCTTCATTGCCAAACTGTACATCTTTGTCGCGGCCACAAAGGAAGGGCTCTACGCGCTCATTGCCATTGGGCTCATCAACATCATCATTTCCCTGTACTACTACCTCATCGTCGTGAAGAAGATGTATATCAGCGAACCCCACGACCGGTCGCCGCTTAAAGTATCGGGCCCGATCAAAGTGGTGGTCTACGTCTGTCTCGCCGGCACCCTCGCGATCGGCATCTATCCACAGCCCGTCACCGATTGGGTTGTCTCGGCCGTCTTGGTATTTTCAAACGTGGCTGATCCAACCGCAGCCCTTCCCGTTCCCCCAACTGTCATCCCGTTCGGCGGCTAAGTCCACCGGAGACGATTTCCTGGCAACGAACGCGCCATCTACTCAAATATTCCTTGCAGGGTCTTTCGGAGGAGGGTACAGTTTCCACGACGCTGGTTTATAGCCCCACGCCCGCACACGTTTAAACCATGGAATCCGTCACGCAGGAACCTCCATCTCCGCCAGTAGCCATTCATTCGGAACCGGTTCCCGCCAGTAGTTCGGCGCCGCCTCCCAAGACCGGCGGGCACAGGGGATGGTTCATCCATTGGTCGATCGAACGACGTGTCCTTGCGGGGTTTGGGCTCGTCTTTGCCTGCATTGTGGTCATCAGTGCCATCTCCTACCGCAACACCTCCGTCTTAATCGAGAATAGCCGGCTCGACACCAAGAGCCACGAGTTGGTGCAGCTGCTCAGCTCAGTCGAGGAAGCCCTCGGCGCTGCTGAAAGTGGCCATCGGCGCTATCTCGTCACCGGCGATGAGTCGTATCTAAAGTCCTATCGGGCCACTGTCGAACAAATGCCGGAATACCTTCGATATCTCAGAGGCCTGGCGAACGAAGGAGCTGAACAACGAGACCGCGTAGAGGCGCTCGAACGACTCATCACCAGTCAGTTAAACGCAGAAGCGGACGCCATCATCCAACGTCAGAAACGTGGCTATGAAGGTGTCCGGCACCTCGCACTCGCCGGGGCGGCAAAGAATGAAATCGAGGGAATCCATAGTCTGATGACGGAACTCGACACGGCTGAGCAACGGATACTTCATGCCCGCGTGGAAGAATCGGCGGGAAGCACGAAAAATACGATCGCTCTGCTCGGGCTCGGCGCATTTCTACAATTAGTTCTCTTGGCCTCCGTGTACTTTCTGATCCATCACGATGTCACGGAGCGACGCCGCGTGGCCGCGGAGTTGCAGACCCGTGGCGAGTTGCTCGAGGCCTCCAATAAAGAATTAGAAGCGTTCAGCTATTCCGTGTCGCATGACCTGCGTGCCCCGCTTCGTCATATCGATGGGTATGCGGCCCTGTTGTCCAAGGTGGCCGGTGAGACGCTCAACGACAAAGCCCGCCGCTATCTGCAGACGATTTCAGGCTCCGCGAAGCAGATGGGACAACTGATCGACGACCTGCTCGTCTTTTCCCGCATGGGCCGCCAGGATATGCTCCGCACGACGGTCAATTTGGATCAACTCGTCAAGACCGTCCTTCACGATTTACGTCTTGACTTGCAAGGGCGGACAATCTCCTGGACAATGCATCCACTACCTCACGTATCGGGAGATCCGGCCATGTTGCGCCAAGTGTTCGTGAATCTGATCTCCAATGCGCTGAAATTTACAGCCACGAGGCCGGAGACCAAGATCGAGATCGGCGCCGTCACACGAAACTCCGTTGAAGCCGAGGTCTTCGTGCGTGATAATGGGGTAGGGTTCGACATGCAGTATGTGGACAAGTTATTCGGCGTGTTTCAACGCCTCCATCGGAGCGACGAGTTTGAAGGCACCGGCATCGGTCTCGCCAATGTACGCCGAATCATTCATCGGCATGGTGGGCGGACTTGGGCCGAAGGGGCGCTGGATCAAGGGGCCACCTTCTACTTTTCGCTCCCGCTCGCGAGGTCTCTGAGATGACCACGGTCAAGCCCATCCTGCTTGCTGAAGATAATCCGCGTGACGCGGAGCTTGCGCTGGCCGCCATGGAGGAGCAGCACATTGCCGACAAAGTAGTGGTCTGCCATGACGGCGCTGAAGTCCTCGACTACCTCTATTGCCGCGGAATCTTTGCCTCCAGGCAGCAGGGCAATCCCGTGGTCGTATTCCTGGATCTCAAGATGCCCAAAGTCGACGGACTCGAGGTCTTAAGAACCATTAAGAGCGATGTAAACTTGAAACCGATTCCCGTCGTCATGCTCACGTCTTCACGTGAGGAGCGCGATTTGGCCCAAAGCTATGCGTTGGGCGCCAACGCCTACGTGGTCAAGCCGGTTGAGTTTCAGCAGTTCATCACGGCTGTGAAAGAACTTGGTGTATTTTGGGGTGTGATCAACGAACCGCCCCCCGAGGGCTCTGACCCGAACGAGTAGTCTCTCCACAAAGGATCTGTGATAACCCCACTCCGCCTGCTCCACCTCGAGGACGATCCGGTCGACGCGGAACTCATTACGACCACCTTGAGCGAGGGCGGGATCCCCTGCCAGTCGCAACTCGTCGACACACAGAAGGCATTTGTGGCGGCCCTCAAGGAAGGCCGAATGGATCTGATCCTGGCGGACTATTCGATCCCGGGATTCGATGGGATGACGGCGCTCACCTTGGCACGGCAGCACTGTCCTGACGTGCCGTTTCTCTTCGTTTCGGCCACCATCGGAGAGGAACTGGCTATCGATGCCATGCATCAAGGCGCGACGGATTATGTACTCAAGCAACGGCTCGGACGATTGGTGCCTTCGGTCCAGCGCGCACTACGTGAACTTGATAACCAAACCGAACGGAAGCGGGCAGAAGAGGCTCTTCATCAGAGCGAGAAACAGTTTCGGCAGTCCCAGAAAATGGAAGCCGTTGGCCGGTTGGCCGGAGGGATTGCACATGACTTCAATAATCTCCTGACCGTCATCATGGGCTACAGTCAAGTCCTCCTGACAGAGCTCGGTCCGCAGCACCCCCTTCGCGGAAAGATCGAAGAAACCTTGAAGGCCGGCGAACGGGCCGCGACGTTGATTCGGCAACTGCTCACGTTCAGTAGCAAACAATCGCTGGACCCGAAGATTCTGTCGCTCAATACCGCGGTCATGAGTTTGGAAACCATGCTGCGCCGCCTCATCGGCGACGATATCCGGCTCGTCAGTAAGCTCGATCAGACGAATGGGCGGCTGCGCGCCGACCAGGCCCAACTTGAGCAGGTTCTGGTCAATCTTGTCGTCAACGCGCGGGATGCCATGCCGAAGGGTGGAACGCTCACGATCGAAACGGCTCAGGTCGAATTGATCCGTAGTCCGGTCTACTACCTCACTCCGTTGCCGCAGGGTTCCTATGTCCGGTTGGCCGTCAGCGATACCGGCTGTGGCATGGACCGCAAGACCCAATCCCATATCTTTGAACCATTCTTCACCACGAAAGAAGAGGGGAAGGGCAGCGGTCTGGGCCTCTCCACGGTATTTGGGATTGTCACACAGTGCGGTGGCGCCATCGACGTCACCAGCCGGGTAGGCCAGGGTACGCGCTTCGATCTGTATTTTCCGAGAGTCGAGTCCGATGTCATCCCCACCGCGCCGACCCAGCCCGTGGGACAGCCTCAAAGAGGCACGGAAACGATTCTTTTGGCGGAAGATGAACCGAGTGTACGGGTGCTTGTGCGAGACGAACTGCGGAAGTTGGGCTATCGGGTCCTAGAAGCCAAAAACGGAATCGAAGCCTGCTTGCTGGCGACGCAGCAAGCAGGATCGTTTCAGCTTCTCCTGACCGACGTTGTCATGCCCGGCATGGCCGGCCGGGAACTGGCACAGCATCTCTCCGTGATCAATCCGGACTTACGAACCCTGTTCATGTCGGGGTATATGGATGACGTCGGTATCATGGCTGGACTAGAAGCGGGGACGAGCAGTTTCTTGCAAAAGCCCTTCACTCCTGAAGTGCTCGCCCGCGCAGTCCGAGATCTGCTCGATGCCAACACACCATCGAACAGGGCCGGCACATCCCTATCGACACCCTCGAAAGCCCCGGACTGATCATGCGAGACTCGCATCGAATTCGATGCTCTTCCCCCTCGAACGATTTGACGCTCCGTATCGGTTCTCTCCCCATTCGATCCAGAGACACGATGATGCGGGCCAACAGTTTCCACTGGTCACTCTCTTTCGCCCCTGCCGCCAGATTTCTCCTGGGCATCATCTTCGTCATCATGTTCAGCGGACCCTTGACGACGACGGCTCAGACCCTCACGGGGGATCAACTCGGAAATGGTTTATCCATTTCAGTCTGGAATCCTCACACGCAGTGCCCAGATGTCGCGCCGCTGATTGCCGTCGACATCGATCCCGATCGCTATCGCTTTACGGTGCACTATTACCAGCAAGATGGTTTCTCAGACCCGCCTGATATTCGCCAATGGCAAGAACGAACCGGCCATGATCTGGTATTCAATGCCGGGCTCTTCCGTGAAAATTATGCGTATCTCGGGCTGCTCTATGGAAATGGCCGTTCGCTGGGGAGTAAGCGGCATGCGACCTGGCTAGGATTGTTTGTGGCAGAATCGGCAGAGGATCGTTCACGACGCGCGGGGGTTTTGGATTTGACCTTCGACACCTTCGACGAGCAGCACGTTCCCTATCGAGAA
>JANNXZ010000189.1:0-5996 GCA_031409835.1 Nitrospirota bacterium | reverse complement strand
TTGTTGCGCGCCTGGCCCAAATCCGTGATGATCGCTACGTCGACATACCGAGACACCTGCGTTTTGCCATCTGGAAGAATCCCAATCGTCAAGCTGCCAGGCACCGATTTCGCCCCCTCGCTAGCCGCGTCCATCACGCCGCTCGCGCGCCCGCCTGTCAACACCACCCACCCTTGACGCGCGATGAGCTCTCCCAAGATTTTGGCGTCGGCCAATTCTCTGGTGCCGGCCTTGGCCGGACCCATGACACCGATCACAGGTTTTCTAGTCGATTGCCGGATCGGACGTTTCACAGACTGCACCTCACTGGGCAAAAATGTCGGTATAGGTTGCTGGGTCAGAAATATACACTGAGGGTGGGGGGCTTGTCGCGGGACTCTTGCGATGGGTCGGGGTAATAGAAATACGATGTGCGGGTTAAGGTTTTCCCCACAAGGCTTCCAGCCGCTGGGCGCGGCCGCAATTATATTTGTAGAGTTTGTAGCGGACGGGGTTCTTTTTGTAGAAGTCCTGATGGTACTCCTCGGCTGGATAGAACTTCGATGTCACCACAATCTGCGTGACAATCGGCTCTGTGAATCGCCTCGATTGCTCGATCGCCTGTTTGGAGGCGTCCGACGCGTGTTTCTCTTCGTCAGTCTGAAAGAAAATGGCAGAGCGATACTGACTGCCGTGGTCGCAGAACTGTGCGTTCAGCGTGATCGGATCGACGTTGTGCCAAAAGACATCCAGCAACTTCTGGTAACTCACTTTGGCTGGGTCATAGACCACTTCGACCGATTCAGCATGACCTGTTCGTCCAGCAGACACCTCTTCATACGTCGGATTGGAAACCGTCCCCCCCATATATCCCGAGGTGGCAGACAGCACCCCCTCAACCTTCTCAAAGACTTCTTCCATGCACCAGAAACAGCCCCCGGCGAAGTAGGCCTTGCCCGGGGTCGCACCTGCTGCAGCCTGGCTGGTCGACTGGACATTCAAAATTCCAATGAGGAATACGGCCACGGCAAGAACTGATAAAGCAGCTTGTCTTCGCATAAAAGGCCCTCCTCACTGACTCAGTCGAATAGCGGTGTGAGGTCTTACGCCTCACGGGCGAGACGGTCTCAAGGCTGAAGCTGGGAAGGCCGAAGGTCGCAGTTTGAAGTTCTGAATACTTCAGCCTTCCCTTCGGCCTTCGGACCGCGCCTGTCACGCACATCTTGCTTAGCTCGCTCACGCTTCACATTCGAGACGCAGCCGGAATGAAGTCGGCATGAGCCCAGACCTTCTTGAACCGATCTTCGGCCTCAGCCGCCTGATCATCCTTCTGTTGGGCTCGCAGGCTCTGGATCAATCCGATCAGCGCCCACCCGTTGTCCCGATGTCGCAGAAGATCCGCATGATAGGCCGCTTCCGCTTCTGACGGGCGATCGGCCAGCAAGAGCGTTGTCCCCAAATGGTGCCGCACGGACAATGGCCAGAGCGGCGGCTCTGAATATGGAAGCGCCTCTTCTATTTTGATCGCGTCCTGGAACAGCCGAATTGCGTCATCGTAGTGTTGGCGGCGGGCAGCGATTTCTCCGGACAAGACTCGCTCAGCGATCTTGAGAAGCGCCCGTTCGGTCTTTTCTTCCGTCGTACGATCCCGATGGATCTGCTTCGTGAGGCCGGCCAGGACGACGTGTTCACCCTCAGCCCCAGGCAGCCGACCGGTCGCAACGAGGGCAAGCCCTCGCCCCAACCGCCACATCCCTTCCATCAAACGCAACCCCTTGGGCGGCGGAGGTTCCCTGAGCAACTCCTCCCACCGGCCAAATCGAATCATCGAAAAGATCGGCGTCGGGAGGTACAACTCCTTCCCGCGATCTTTTCGGGCTTCCTCCTCTGTGATGGTCGCCGTCAAATTGCGAGCAGCCTTCATCGCTTCGACATTACGCCCCTCCATCGCCAAGGCCGCCCAGAGAAAATGGAGATTGTGTGTGTAATAGCCATCAGCATACTCGCCGGTTGGGTGTTGACCGGCCAAGTACTGTTCATCGATGTGGGCTGCTTGCTGATTCCGTTCCACTGCTTCGTGGTACTTCCCGACCCGCATGTAAATGTGGGCGGGCATATGAACGAGATGGCCTGCGCCTGGCATAAGACCCGGCAGCCTCTCCGCACAGGGCAAGGCCCGTTCCGGTTGCGATGACGCCTCAACCGCATGCAGGTAGTAGTGGCAGGCCCCCGGATGATCGTGGTTTCTCGTAAGCACGGCCTCGAGCGTCGTGACGATCTCGTCTGTGCCCGGTTGTGGCCGCCCATCCTGTTTCCAAAAATCCCAGGGCCGCAGATCCATCAGCGCCTCCGCAAACAGCGTGGCCGCATCATCATCCTCGGGGAATCGCTGCGCCACCGATCGCATGGCCTTTGCGTAAGCTTCGTCGAGTCCCTTGCGTTTGGTCCCCTTTCGGCTCACATATCGTGCGACCAATGCCTCGATGTAGGCTTGTTCCCCTGGAGTGGTGCGATCCGCCAGTCGCCGAGCCTTCTGGACCATCTCGACGGCGCGATGTTCGTCTTTCTTCTCCATCGTACTATTGATATTGGGGCCGAGTGCCAGAGCAATTCCCCAATAGGGCATGGCCGCCTGCGAATCGAGATGCGCCGCAGCCTCAAACGACCGAATGGCTTCTTCATGATTGAACGCATAAACGAGTCGGAGCCCCTGATCGAAATACCGTTGGGCCTGCTCCGATGTGGTAGTGATGGGATGATGGAGAGAACCTAAATTGTCGAACAGCGGCGGAGCATCAGTCTTGTCGGCAGGCGCGGCTTCCGCCGATGAGAACATCGCAAGCCAACAGGCCATACCTACACTCACAAGTGTAACGAACATCGATTCTCTCCTAACCTGCACGAGCCTGTGTATTCGACCTGGACCTGTTCAGTGCGATCCTTCGTCTTAATCGATGTTCCGAATAAGGACTGCGCGTCCTTTGTCGTCCACAACAGCTTCAATTTGATCACCGACATGGGCCGGTCGATCGATTCGAGTATTTTCGTCGTGCGCCAACCGCCGTTCGACGCCACTGCCTTCCTGAACCACATAGGCCCCACCCTCCACCGCCGTTACCTGGCCTTGTAAAGAAAAAGCATTTGCTGGAATTGGGAGCCCCGCCTTACCTGCCAGTTGGGCTCCTAACGTTCCCTGCACGATGCCATGTCCAAGATCCTCTTGCGTCGAAGTTCTCGCGATGTTGCAGCCCACTCCCAGTAGGCTTGCCCCCAGCACTGCCATGAGGCACCACCTTGTCATCCACATCATGTCCACCGCCTTTCTTGTCCGTTCACAGCGGACGAACCTCAGAATCTGGTGACGCTGGAAAAGTTGAAGTCGCGGAGTGTCATCGCCGGTACGAGAAGCTTGCCGGTTTCGGACGTGATCGCTTCAGCCGGGTTGGTGAACGCTTCAATTCGGTTGAAGACTCGCAGAGGGCTCTCGTGAAACCGAAAGTTCTTCACCGCCGATACGATCGCTCCGTTCTCGACGAGAAACGTGCCGTCTCTCGTCATGCCAGTCAGGGTAAGGTCCGTCGGATTGACCGTTCGGATGTACCAGAAGTTTGTCACGAGGATCGCCCGCTCCGTGTTCTTGATCAAATCTTGCAACGTCGGTAAGGATGACCCTCTTCCTGAAAGGCAGGGGGCATCGAGCGTAGGGATCTTGTCGATCCCTCGCCCCTTCGCAGTGAACCGATCATAGGCAAGCTGTGTGAGCACCCCATCGGCGATCCAGTCGGATGCCACGGTCGGTAATCCATCGGTGGTAAACCCCAGACCCAAGAGATCTTCGTGCGCCGGCATATTGCGGAGCGTCAGTCGCTTGTCGACGATCGACTGGCCCAATTTTCCTACGAAGGCACTTGTGCCTTTCTCGTAAGCCTTCGCGTCGAGCGTCCAGAGCAGCGCGGACCACAAGCCCGCGACGGCAGCCGGTTCGAGAATTACGGTATAGCGCCCTGGCGGCAGCTCGCGCACCTCCAGGCCACGTTTGGCCTTACCGATCGCGGTGAGTGTCCGCTCCTGAACCTTGAGATGATCGATGGACCGATGGGCTGCTGCGCCCCAACCGGTAGCCTCACCAGCCTGAACTGTGAGACTGAATCGTGCATCGGTCCGTTCTTCATGGGCAAAAAGTCCCGTGCTCGCGGCTACCCCGACCGTCGCCATCGACGAGGACACAATACCGGCTGCGCCAAGATTTTCCATCCGGCATTGCCCGATCGCTTCATTCGTATATTCCAGTCGACGGGCCGGCCCTGCCACGGCAGTTTCGGGTCGCGTGGTAGGAGTCGTCAGATATGGCTGTGGCTCCACCGGCGGGAGGTATTCCAGATCGTCCGGCGACAAACGCGCAATCTGCGCGGCTCTGGCCACCGTCTCTTGCACCGATCCCGCGGTAAAGTCCGTCGTGCCGGCGGTGCCGTGACGCAGCCCGAAGGCGACCGTCACATTCAAAGACCCGCGCCTCGTGTCGACGTTCTGAACAATCTGATTGTTCGCAAATCGCGTCGTCCCGCTCTGCTGATCGTGCAACGACACCAGCGTGTGGTCGCCGGTCGAATGTTTGAGGACCAGGTCTGCGAGAAACCGGAACTCCTCCCGGCTTGTCAGCTTCGGCCAGGTTTTGTGACCGGTCGCACTCATGATCCTGCCTGCCCTCCGATGACGCTGACGTTGCGGAACCGCGCGTGTGACGCCGCATGAGTCATCCAGCCGGACTGGGCAGGCTGACCCTTGCCACACGTGATAAACCCATACCGACGGCGGTGCGACCGATCCGCAACTCCGTCGCAACTATTCCAAAACTCCGGCGTGATTCCATGGTAGACGACATCACGAACCATGTGGGTGCGTTTGCCATTCTCGATCATCCAGAACGCGTCTCCGCCGAACTGGAAGTTATACCGCCGTTGATCGATGCTGTAGGACCCGTGGCCTTCAATGTAGATGCCCCGCTTTACATCGGCGAGCAGCTCGTCGAGGGTGGCGGAACCTGGTTCAAGGCCGATGTTGGCGATACGAACGATCGGGACGCTCCCCCAGCTGTCCGCCCGATTGGAACCGCGTGAGCGCGTCTCGCCGATTTTCGGCGCGACCTCGCGGTTCGTGCAATAGCCGACGAAGACCCCGTTGCGCACAATATCCCATTGCTGGCAAGCGACACCGTCGTCGTCGTAGCCGGTTGCGGCGAGGGTTTCCGGTTCGCAGTTGTCGGCCACAAGATTAATGTGCGGAGAGCCATATCGATAGGTTCCTCGCTTGTCGGTCGTGAGAAAGCTGGTGCCGGCATAGTTGGCTTCATACCCAAGCGCGCGGTCGAGCTCGCTTGGATGGCCACAGGACTCATGCATCGTGAGCGACAGATGCTCCGGATCGAGAACGAGATCGTAGAAACCTGGCTCAGTGGTGGGCGCCTTCACCTTCTCGACGGCCTGAGAGGCGATGCGCGGGGCCTCTGCCAGGAAATTCGCATCCTCGATCAATTCATAGCCCATCCGAAGATGCGGCGTATTGAAGCTCCGCGAGGCGAATCGTCCGTCATGGACCGCCGTGGCATCGAAATCTCCGCTCAGGGCCAGGAGGTCGAACTCCAAACGCGACCCTTCGGTCGACACAAAGAGCTTGCGGTCCTGACGGGCCCACAGGCTCGCGCTGCTCCGCACGATGCCAGGCTGCCGATGGACATATTCCATCGTCTCGAGAAGCAGCGCGGTTTTTCTTTCGAGCGCGACGGCAAAGGGATCGATTCGCTGCGCCGTGACGACCCGGTCTCGATGGACCGGCTCCTCGGCGAGTTTCACCCGTTCACTCGCGAGAGACGCAGAGCCTTTCGCAATCTCGACCGCCAAATCAGCCACACGCGGGGCCTCTTCCATCGACAGCACCGAACTGGCGGCAAAGCCCCAGGCGCCGTGATAGAGGACGCGGATCCCAAACCCTCTGTCCTGCGTTTCTCGAATGGACGCGAT
>JANNXZ010000188.1:0-1826 GCA_031409835.1 Nitrospirota bacterium | reverse complement strand
AGACCGGCCGTGACAAAGGCAGAGGAGAACCCCGACACATAAATCAGGTAGCCACCGATAAACGGCCCAAGTAATGCGCCAGATTGCGTCGAGGCCGTATAGGCGCCGAGCGCAGCGCCTCGCCGTTCTCGATAGAGATCGGCCACAGTTGCCAATGCACTCGGCGCGAAGATGGCTGTAGCCAGCCCATGGAAGAAACGCAAGGCGATCAGTGCATCGAGATCTGTCACCCAGGGATACAAAAACGGCGGGAGCCCGAACGCCACCACGCCGATCCGAAGCAGAAACCGCCGACCGTAGATGTCGGACAATGCGCCGGATGGTAATTTGAGGAACACCCCAGTCAGGGTGGACACCGACACGATGAGCCCGATGCGCTCTGGACTGGCCCCCAGGGATTCTGCGAACAGCGCCAACACCGGCATCCGCACCATGTTGTAGCTGATAAAACAGAACACGCCGACGGTGCAGAGTAACGTAAAGCTGCGCGACGTCGTCATGGTGACGGTGTCCTGGATGGGATCAGATTGCTGGAATGAGAAAGACTCTCCAGCGCCTCTTTCACAAAGGCCACGTCATCGTTCGGAAAGGCAGGCGGGTCCATGGCTTTAACCAACACCCGGTCGGGGTGTTGCCGCATGAGAAGACTCAATCGATTGACGGTCTCCACCCCTTTGCCCAACTTCCTTGCCACAATCCCTCCGATAATCGGCCGCAGCATGAAAACCAATCCGGAGAGGACGCGATTATCCAACTTCGTGTACGAGACCATGGTACTGTCCATCGCTTCTATCCCGCCGGTATCTTTCACCGGATTCATCCTCAGAAACACGACCGCCTTGCCCGTGATGTGCGGAAGGAAGCGGCTGTCGTGCGATCCTTCGAGATAGTAAATTCGGGAGTCGCGGTCCTGATAGACGAGTTGCACCATCCCCCCAGTCCCCTCACCATCGTGGCCCCAGAAACGTCCTGGGCCTCTCGCCTCCGATTTATACAAGGCAAGGCCCAAGCGATTGATCAAGCCTGCTGTCAGAGGTGGGCGATCCAGTAGTTGATGGTATAGCGATTCTGGCAAACCGGTTCGGATCGGACCGACCTTGCCGACTGTGGTGCAGTTGTCGACTATCTCGTACAGTCGGCAGGCCCAATCGGGATCGACCTTTTCAATTGGAAAAGTCACCCCTTCATGCTCGGACGGTAAGGCGCAGGTCTCCGATTGGGCCAAACCTGAATAGAGAGTCGTACTCAGCCCTATCGCGACGAGCAACGCCAGCGAACCGGCCTTGCGCGCGCACAACCAACCGGAGATCATGACGGCTGCTTTCGAACCTGGGTGGCGAGATCTATGGGACAGAGTTGCCCGGAACCTTGTCGCAAGTGCGCCTGTCTCAACAAGGTCTCACGCGAAGAGATCACTGGACCTTCGAAGAACACCAGGACGCCGATGAGAAACCTGCACGTCACAGATCTCCTTCCACGACCAAATCTTTCCCGATGCGGCGGACCGTGACATGACGTAATGGCAGTGCTTGGGCCAAGCGCTTCGGACTCCGGTCACCGATTACCGCCTTCGCATCCTGTCCTCCCATAAGAATAGGAGCGAGATAGAGCACGACGTGATTGACCAATTTCTCGCGTAACGCTGCGGCATTGACGGTGCTGCCTCCCTCGATGAGCACAGACGTGATCCCGCGCTTGCCCAGCGTCGTCATCAGCGCTGGAAGCGAGACACTCCCGTTCTTCGCCGGGAGGGACCGGACCTCCACCCCTACCCGTTCAAATGGGCGGTGCCGGGACTGGGATGCACGACTCGTAGTCACGATCAA
>JANNXZ010000187.1:0-2752 GCA_031409835.1 Nitrospirota bacterium | reverse complement strand
GTCTTAGACCCTCTGACTGGACGCATACCATTTCTAATTCCTCATTTCTCATTCCTCATTGATGGATACCTTCACTCTATTCCTGAAGACTATCTTACTCCGCCCCTACGTCTTCGCCTTTCTGGCCGCGTTCTTGTTTGCCGCGATCATGCTGATCGGCTGGCGACGAACCTGGCGTTTCTGGCTGATTAGCTGGGCCACGGCCTTCGTCTGCGAATTTTCATCCACGCGCACCGGCATTCCCTTCGGGTGGTACCACTACAATGGCTCGACCATCGGACAGGAACTCTACTTCTTCGACGTCCCGTTCATGGACTCCATCTCGTTTAGTTTTCTGCTCTACGCCGCCTATTGCGTCGCGCTCTGTCTCGTTCTTCCAATCGGATCGCCCTCTGCTTCCACAGGGCCACTACTCAAACCGCTCCATCTCGATATGCGCGCGCGAACGAGTGGGCCGGTGCTCTTACTGACCGCGTTCTTGTTTGCCTTTATTGATATGGTGATCGATCCGGTGGCCCTCCGCGGCGACCTCTGGTTCTTGGGGAAGATTTATTACTATCCTGATCCAGGCTTTCACTTCGGTGTGCCCTTCGCAAATTATGTCGGTTGGGCTGTCGTCGGACTCATCTCCCTCGCGATCTATTTTCCGCTCGAACGACGACTCCCTGATCTCTCGCTGCCTCCGTCAGTCACACCTCGCCTCCTGCTCGGTGTCGGCCTCTACTATGGCGTCCTGGCCTTTAATCTTAGTGTGACGTTTTGGATCGGTGAATCGTTCATGGGAATGAGTGGGCTGCTGATGCATCTCCCTATCATTGCGCTGCTGATGTTTCGCCTTGTAGGACCACGCGCTTCCTCTTCACCGGGATAGCTCGGTGGCAATCAGCCAGAAGACTTTGTATAGTCATGGCAGTATCCCCATGCGAACGAAACTGATCGTTTTTATCATCGTCATGGGCCTCGGGATTGTCGGCGCCTTCGGATGGATAGGATATCAATTGTTCACGACCGGCTTTAGCGCCAAACCCGAACCGCATGCGCTGGAGGTCTTCATCGCGCGGCAAATCCGCCACCTGGCCATCCCGGTCGAACAACGAACCGCGCAGAATCCCATCCCATTGAGCCCCGACGTGATCAACGAGTCGCTGGCACATTTCGCCGACCACTGCGCGCTCTGCCATGCCAACGACGGGAGCGGCCAGGCGCCCATCGGAAAAAGTGTCAACCCCAGAGCGCTGGACCTCCGATTACCCGACATCCAATCGATGTCGGACGGTGAGATCTTCTGGGTCATCCACAACGGTATCCGCTTCACCGCCATGCCGGCCTGGGGAGAGGGCAACCCAGCAGAGGACAAAGAGAGCTGGAAGCTGGTCCACTTCATTCGCCATCTCCCACAACTGACGCCGAACGAACTCGACCGGATGAAGACACTCAATCCCAAGACAAGAAAAGACCTGGAAGAAGAAGCCGCCTTCGGGGAATTCCTACAGAGAAACGATGCAGCAGCAGCTAGGACCGATAGCGGCCATCATCACTAGTCTGGTTTATTCTGTTTATCTGGTTTGTTGAGTTCATCTGTTAATCTATCGACCACACAAACCAACAACGATCTTCATATCCAGGAAAGAGGATTCACCCATGTGGTTACGCGTGCTTATGATTCTCACGTGTCTCTTTATTTCGACGGCGAGCGTCGCACATAGCGCAGACCAGCATGTGCTCGGTACGATTATGGCCATCGACGCAAATCATGTCGAAATCAAAACGACCAAGGGCCAGTTGGTGAACATGCGGCTGAACCAACAAACCCAGCACAAGGACCAGAGCAATCCGAAAGGGGACAAGAAGCCCGCGGTAGGCGATCGTGTCGTCATCATGGCCACAAAGAGTGAAAAAAAAGGCGACAAAATGTTGCTCGCCACCGAAATCTATTTTTCTTCAATCAAGCGCGTACCGATCCTCCCGCTGCCGGTTCCGGCTCAACCGGTTCAGTAGGATGATCGATGCCACCGCTTCACACATCACGGGATCTCCATGCCCACTTTTTTTAGCAGCAGATTTCGCGCGGCGGTCATTCGAGTCCTGATCACAGGCATCGCGGTATTTCTGGCGGTCATGATCGTCCCAGGCCTTGAAGTCAACTCGTTCGGCGCTGGACTCGCCGCGGTCCTGGTGCTCACGATTCTGAACCTCTTGGTCCGGCCCATTCTCTTGGTGGTGACCCTTCCCTTGATCGTCCTCTCGTTGGGGCTCTTTCTCATTGTCGTCAACGCGCTCCTTCTGGAACTCACCTCATACCTGGTCGGAGGATTCTCGGTGACAGGATTCTGGCCGGCAGTCGGCGGTGCGGTCGTGATTAGTGTGGTCACCATGATCCTCAACGCATGGACCTCTGACCAGCGTCCAGCGGAACGCCATTCGTTCCCCCAACGCCCTCCGAAGATTATCAACCCCGACGAATAGGGGGACCGTTATTTGGTTTGTTTGGTTTGTCTCGTTTGTTTGGTTGAAGAAGATTAACCAGATGAACCAAATAAACAAAATAAACCAAACCACCTGAATGTTCATTGAATTGCTCATCCTGCGTTGTTACAATGCGCGCTCCTGATCAGCCTAACCCACGAATGATACCCACAGCGCCACAGAGCAAACCAATTCCCGAGACGCATCTCCAGCGGACCTTGACAGCCGTGATCAACGAGCTGCCGGTCGACGCGGCGCTTGCTGCCGTGTTCCACCGTGACCAAGG
>JANNXZ010000186.1:0-2442 GCA_031409835.1 Nitrospirota bacterium | reverse complement strand
TGCCGATCACCGGGCTATGAATCCTGAAACCATTGAAAAACTGGCTGAAATACCGGGGTTGATCGAAAAGAAGTGGTGTATCGATCGCAAACGGGTTTTTCTCACTGGCCATTCCGATGGCGGAACTGCTGCCATGGCCATTGCGTTTATTAATGGCACCAAACACATTCCAGCGGCGATTGTTCCGAGTGCGGCGGGTATTAGGGGTGAAGACTTGAAGGCCTATCAATGTCCGAACCCGCTTCCCGTCATGGTCATGCACAGCAGTCAGGACACGCTGTTTCCAGGGTATGGGAAAGAGGCGATACAATGGTGGGCGGCCTGCAATGGCTGCGATGCCGCAGGCCTAGTAAAAGATGCAGACGGATGTGTAACGTATAGGGAGTGTAAGAATAATGTCATCACACGCTATTGCGAAGGCGCAGGGACACATCCAGAATGGCCGGGGAACAACAGGGCGATTATCGATTTTTTCAGGAGTGGTCAAGCCGTGCGTTGAAAAGTCGTGATCGGGCTCAGTCTGTCAATGATCACCATATCTCTACCATTGAACGGGTTTGCCTCTGCGATATGCCAATTTCGTCGGTCTTCTCATAATCGACGCCATGCGCTGAACCGTGCAGGGAGGACACCATGAACAATCTACGGCGCGCGACACCCTCGCCCCACGTCGGATGGAGTGCTCTGATCGTGCTGTGTGTATGTGCTGCTGCCGGCTGCGCACAGTCTGTTGCGCCGATTGAAGACATGGCCTCTTTCGATCCATCGCAGGATCAGATGGCCATTGCCGGCTCCTACCGCGCCGAGGCTGTGGGCCTGAAAGAGAGGGCTGCTGCGCTTGCCGAGAGTGTTGTCCGGTATGAGCATCTCTTCGGCCCTCAGTCGGACCTGGTCAGTGGAGCCCGGCAACTCTCTCGGTACTATACCGACGCGGCTCAGGAGCTGGAACGTCGGGCTGAAGCCCATGCGGAGGTTGCTCGAACCGGACGGCAGAGACCCCAGTGACCGACATCACAATAGGAGGACCTATGAAGCCCTCAACTCTTTCTCGCGTGATCGTGCTGGTGATTCCGATTCTTTTGTTGGTGATGTACGGGTGTGGGCGGACTGTCGACCCGGGGAAGCGAGGTCTTCGCTGGAGTCCGTTAACGGGGGGGCTGGAGAAGGAGCCGCTCAGGGACGGGTTCTATTTTCGCGCACCGTGGAATGACGTGTACGAGTATGACGTCCGGTATCAGAGTTTCACGGAAAAGATCGATGCCTTGACCGCCGACGATCTCTCGGTGACCGTGCACGCAGCGATCACGATGCGTCCGATCGCAGATGATATCTACTTTATCGCTCAGGAGGTGGGGCACAACTGGTATCCGCAGCTCGTGCGGCCGCAGTTCCTGTCGGCGGTGCGGGGTGTCGTCGCACAATATTCCATGATCTCACTTCCGGAACGGAGCAGTGAAATCGGGAACAAGATAGAAGCGGTGATGGTCGAGTCCCTTAAAGGGCGGCATCTCGACGTCTACAGTGTGGCATTGTCCGAAATCGAATTCTCTAAGGTGGTGTTGAAATCCATTGAGCAGAAGCAATCGAAGGAGCAAGAAAAGGAACAAAAAGAATTTGAGGTGGTAATTGCGCAACGTGACGCGGAGATTGCCAGGATCCGAGCGAAGGGCGAGGGGGATGCGTTGCAGATTCGTGCCGAGGGCGAGAGTGAAAGCCTGCGCATCCGCGCCAAGGGTCAGTCTCAGGCGCAGGAGATCATCACGAAAACGCTCACGCAGGACTATCTCAAATATAAATTGTACGAGAATCCCAACACCAAGACGATCATCGTGCCGGAGAGGTCTACTGTGCCGATCATCGTGAATCCGGGGCCGGATCACCCACGCTGAAAGTTGGGAAGGGAGCGGCCAGATGTCCTTCTTGCTCGCGGAACGCGCACGATCAGAATGTGCTCGTTCGACGCGCGCAGTGAACGACAATCTGGCCACTCCCTTTGAGGGGAATAGGGGGCCTTAGAGGATGAGAGGGCAGGCTAGATGGTCTCCTGTGCTCGTGCAACGCGCGGCCTCAGAAGACCCTCGTTGGACACGCGCAGTGGGGGACTATCTAGCCAGCCTTCAAGGGTGAAGCTAGAATAGCGGTCTGCTCGACGCGCACGCTGTCACTGGGAATGGGAGTTGCCAAGGGAAGATGAGTGAGAAGGAGTAGAGGACATACCGTGAGCAAGTTAAAGCCAAGACCGACGTTCAAGAGTGAAGCGCAGGAAGCCGCCTTCTGGGCCTCGCATGACTCAACGGAGTGCATCGATTATTCCAAGAGCCGCAGGATGATCTTCCCGAAGCTCAAGCCGTCGACGGAGACGATTTCACTCCGGCTGCCAAAATTTCTGCTGGATCAAATCAAGACGTTGGCTAACAAGCGCGATGTCCCCTACCAGACGCT
>JANNXZ010000185.1:0-2132 GCA_031409835.1 Nitrospirota bacterium | reverse complement strand
ACGACAGTTTTGAGTACAACATAGGCATCTTGTGACGCAACGGTGGGGAAGTCATTGGGGAGTGTAATACAGGTCCCGCCGACGCTGAGGTTGGAAATCGTGCCATTCCAGGTCGCTGCTCCGACGGTGATCGCGGCAGGCAGGGTGGTTGAAACTCGAGGTGAGTGACGTCGTTCTTGCTGTCGACTGCTAGAAACGATTGTCGAAATAGATACCGTTGTCGCGCTCTTTGTTTCAGGAACGAGGGAGGGCTGTGCAGTAGAGACAGTAATCGGCAACGAGAGTATCTCACGGGTGGGAGCAGCGGCGATCGGAAGACGGAGGATGATACGGAGAGGGCCTTGCATCGGCGCAGACAAGTCCAAGGTGCCACTCAGTTGGCGGACAAGCTGATACGACTCGAGGAGATCAATAGGCGGGGGTGACGTAGTCGGAGATGTTGCCGGCCCTGCCATATCCGATTCGAGCAGCTCGACTTCGACCTCGGTAGGCGGGCTGAGGGGAAATAGAGAGGGGGTCTCTGCTGAGACGGAAGAAGGTCCAACTGGGCGTGTGCTCACGATGAGTCGATGTGCACGGCCCATTGTCAATAAATAGGTTTGCGCATAGACCAAGAGAGAACGAGCGAGCATTGTCACCTGCTCACGATCGCCGACAAGGAGGGAGAGGTGAGAGGAGAACTCCCGTATGATGCCCGCACTATCCACGATTGCCGGAGTTGTGGAGATGAGTACGTCATCAAGGACGTCGTTGATCGTAGATCCTAAGGCCTCTTCCTCTCTCTCGTGGAGGGCTTGCGCCAGCTGTGCTCCGAGTTTCGTCGCTGCTGCGGCATGGCTGGCGAGTGTTTCGGCTTGGTTGTCCAGACGCGCGTCGCGAATGGTAGTGAGGAGCTGCTGGGACTGTGTCAACAGTGAGGCTAGTGGATCGTGGAGCTGTTGGGACAACAGCGTGACTCGCTGGGCCAGCGCGAGCCGTTCATCTGTGCGCCGGAGTTGCTGGCGAAGTTGATGGATTGTCGTGTCTTGTTGTTTGGATTGGGAAAGGTCTCGGATGAGTCCCACCGTGCCGAGAAATCGCCGAAGGGTGTCGTAGAGCCCTCTGGCGCTGACCTCCGCCGTGAGAGTCAGCGGCTTGTTGTCTTGCGTGGGTTTCCGCCGCAAGGCTAGTTCAACCCGGCTGGCGCCCCGCGCTCCGGAGCGGCGTTCGTTGAGACGAAACCGAGCCACCGCTTCCTGGTCGGGAGGAACGAGAGTGGTATAGGGCATTCCGATGAGTTCATCGGGCGAATAGCCCAATAGTGCGACGATGCCCGGGCTGATCGTTAGGAAACAGCCGCCGGCATCCAGCTCGTAGACAATGTCGCTGAGTGATTCGATGAGCCGGCGATGCCGTTCGTGCTCGTGGTCCAGGACTACTTTCAAGTGACGTGTTTCGATGGATTCCTTGGCGCAGAACAGGAGTTCCGTGAGAAAGGCTGGAGATTGCTTCGAGAGGAAGAAATCAACGTCAGCTTGGAGTGCTTGAAGCGCCGAGGCTGAGTCGGAGCGGTCGCTGTACAGAATAACTCCCGCATACGGTGCACGGTGTTTGAGTTCGCCGGCCAGGGAGGCGTGGTTGCTGGAGAGGCACTGTTCGTCGATGAGAATGAGGGTCCATTCGTGCGGCGACGCCCATGCACGGGCTTCTTCGACGGAGTAGGCGACGTCCACGCGGCAGCCTGAAAAGAATCCGCGCAGACTGACGGTGATGAGTTTAATGGATTCAGCGTGCTCGCTGACAATCAGGATAGTAACCGGCTCACTCTGCGGCATCGAGATGTCCCTGTGCTTCCTGGGAATCTGAGTAAGCCCAGTTTCAGAACGACACGACAACGTTCACTCATCGCGTGAGTTGAGACACACGAGGAGTCTGTCCGACACTGACCTTTCTACTGCGGCGAACGATCTGCGACCATCTGCGTCGTTCTCAGCCCGAAAAAATCCTCGATGTATTCCAGTGAATACACCTCCGGTTTTTCCGCGCCTGCGGCCTCGCATCTGGCCGCCCCTCCTTCGCCTCGTTACGAAGGTAATGCCGGACAGACTCCTGGCCCCACTCTTCTGCTGCAAACGACTCGGGGCACACGTCTG
>JANNXZ010000184.1:0-2125 GCA_031409835.1 Nitrospirota bacterium | reverse complement strand
CGGACGAGGTGATCGCGAATGACCATCATGGGTTTGACTCCTTCAAAGAGACCCTGGGAAAAGATGTCGAACATGTTTCTATCGGGGAGGCTGTCACTCACTTCCACTCCTTCACGAGTTCTTTCAAGCGATCTTTCAATTCAGGATGCTGCTCCAAATTATTGTGAATCGCTCCGAGAATCTTCTCGACCCTGGCAGACTTGAGGGCGTCTTTGTCCTTCTTGACCAATCGATCATACTCCACGTAGGCCGTCTGATGCGCCGGCTCAAGGAGCGCTCGTGCTACCGCCAAGGCCTCGCCCAATTCGTATGGTTCCGTCGCCATCGGTGGCAAAATGGTAAAGGTACCATCGGTGCACACCAGTACTGCGGCTCCCTGTTTCCCCTTGAGCGGGATAACGGCCTTGATGGTTTTTCCCGTCAAGGCCTCCCAGTTGCCGAGTAGCCCAGGAAACTGTTTCATGAAGGCCACCTTTTCCAGGTTGGCTTTCCACTTTTCTTCAACAGCCATGAGGATCCTTGTGGTGCGACGCTACGATGTGAGCGGAGGGAGTATCGTGGGAGCTGGGTGATCGGGCATGATGAGACGGGTCACGACCTCGCCCTTGATGACGTGGCGCTCCATGATTTCCGTCACGTCGGCTTCGGACTTGACTTGATACCACACGCCTTCTGGATAGATCACCACGCTCGGCCCTTCCGCGCAATGATCGAGGCACCCGGCCTTATTGGCACGGACGACGTCTTTTAAGTCCAACCGCTTCGCTTCCTGCTTGAAATAGGCGTGGAGCGCTTCAGATCCAAGCTTGGAACAGCTCCCACGGGGATCGTCAGGGCTCCGTTGATTCGTACAGACGAAGATGTGGCGTTTATAACCAGACATGATCGATCGTGGGCTAGACTGGAACGGTGATGGTATTGAGTCGTTCGAGTAAACGGTTGACCTCGCCGCTCGCGAGCAGCGGTGAAGGATTCTGCACAGCATCGAGCAGCGCGACAATTTCTCTCACACGCAACGCGGCACGCTGGAATTCATCGGATTTCGACAGTTGCGAGGCCTGTCCGGCTGCAAGCTTGTCGACCTCGGCAGTGATATCTCGAAAGTCTCGTTGGAGATTTTTCTGCATGGAACAGCCTTCGCAGTACCATTTCGGGCTTTGATCTGTCGAGGGGGACAGTCGGTCGTATGTCCGACCGAAAAAGTCCTTCCCGAGCGATAACTTCATGAGCGCCGCGCTGGTGGCGCCGCAGGCATTGCAAGACCCAGCTGCGGAATCCATAGAACCTCCCTCTATCAATCATGATCTGAAAAGCGGGCGAATCTTACACCAGGCCTGCGCGCACTGTCCACTTGCTGAAGAAGCCCTCCTGCGAGTCTTGCCGTGCATTTCCACAGCCGTTGTATATAATGGGTAAAGAATCTCTAGAATGGATCGCTCACAGAGGTAGAAACCATGGTCATCGGAGTGCCGAAAGAGATCAAGGACCATGAGTATCGTGTCAGTGTGACGCCCGATGGAGTGCGGGCGTTGTGTCAGGCCGGACACCACGTTTGGATCGAACGATCGGCCGGAATCGGCAGCGGATACTCCGATGAGGACTACCAGAATGCCGGCGCCACCTTGGCAGAATCAAAAGAACAGCTGTTTCAGCAGGCGACGCTCATTGTGAAGGTCAAGGAGCCGCTGCTTTCCGAGTGCCACTTCTTCCGTCCGGGCCAGACCCTGTTCACCTATCTGCACTTGGCTTCCTTGCCGGATCTCACGAAGGCTCTCCTGAATACTACGATCACCGCGATTGCCTACGAGACGATCGAGGCGAAAGACGGCACGCGGCCGATGCTCAAGCCGATGAGCGAAATCGCGGGGCGGATGTCGGTGCAGATCGGCGCACACTATCTGGAAAAGACGAAAGGAGGGCGCGGGCTTCTCTTGGCCGGTGTGCCTGGCGTGGACCCGGGAAAGGTGGTGGTGCTCGGTGCTGGGGTTGTGGGCCAATCGGCAACTCGGATTGCTGTCGGGATGGGCGCGCAGGTGACGGTAATCAATCTCGATCTTGAACGGCTCCGGGCGCTCGATGAATTGTATCGTGGCCGAATTGTGACGCGTGCCTCCACCCAAGCGGC
>JANNXZ010000183.1:0-2192 GCA_031409835.1 Nitrospirota bacterium | reverse complement strand
GAACTGCCTCCCTCGCCGAAGGAAATCAAGCCCCATCCCTACGGCATCGAGTTCGGGATGTTCCTCAAGATGCTCCAGGATGCCAAGAGCCAGACCCTTTCGAGCTTTCTGTCGAGCGATTTTTGCCGGGTGACGCCTGCGCTCGCGGATGAGATGTGCAAGACATCGAAGATTTCGCCCAAGGCGAGGCCCCGTGACATTCGCGGCGCGATTGCCGAATCGCTCTATCACACGATTCAAGCGACGAAGATTATGGCGCCGCCGACCAATTGCCTGTCGCCGATCGGCGAGAAGGCGATCCTTTCCGGTCTCTATCGACAGATCAAAGGGGAATTCTATACCGCGGTGAGCCGGCCCCCTTCCGTCTATCGCGGCAATCCATTCATTATCGAAGCAGGGTTGGCCTTCGGAAAAGCACCGGACAGTGTGACCAAGCCTGAGAAGCCGGCGCAGCCGCGGGCAGAAGGGGAGCAGGAAGAAGGAGACTCGGAACTCGCGCGCGTGATTCGCTACGCCAACCGAGTTCCCTTGCTGTATCAGCAATCCGCTTGTGCCATCTTCAAGGCAGTGCTGGCCACAACCTGGCGCAACTATGGCATCGGTCAATCACGCGGGGCTCTACCGGCCGGGCCGATGGTCATCTTCGTGCACATCGCGTCCGTCTGGGTACCCTTTACGAGTGAGTCCAAAGAAGCGATTGCGGAGTACGACGAGATCCATAAGGAAATTACCCTCGCGCTCCGCGAGTGTGGGCGGCGGCTCGGGCTTTTTCTGCGACGCCGCGAACGGGCGGCGAGCGAATTCCGTCGGCGCAACATTTTTGAACTCTATATCAAGGAAGTGGCCGAAGCCTGCAATCGATTGAAAGGCGGGAAGCTGTCCGTCGAAAAGTTGAAAGCGCAGCTGCAGAAGATTGCGTCCTCGCGGACCGGCGGCATGAAGACGGATGAAACGCTCGGCAAGACCGGCGCAGGACCGGAAGGCCTGCCGCACTCCATCATTGTCACAGCAGAAGGTATTGAAGGAGAGGCTCCACTGGCGGCTACCGTTTCCGATGAAATAGAAATCGAGGAGCAGCCAGCTGCTTCGAAATCTGAACGGCGACAGACGGCAAAGACGCGGTCTGCCCAAAAAAGGCCGAGTATGGCCGCAGCCGTTCCATCGGTTCCGAAGAAGGGTTCTTTTTCACGGCACCGTGCAGGCGCGGTCGGTACAGGTCGCAAGGCTCATCGGACAGGGAAGAAAAAATAGGACGACCCATGGCCAAAACGAAGATAAGGAAGAACGGGACGGTCGAGAAGAAATTGATCGGGCTGGCTGATCTGGTGATCACCGCCGCGCAGCGGGCAAAAGATCCGACGATGGCGATTCCGATTCGCGCCCTTTCGAACGTGACGTTCAACGAGCGCAAGGGCCTGCTTGAGATGGGGGATAAGAAACAGGCCCGTTCATTCTTCAACGTGGGCATGGCCAAGAAGTTCATGCAGACCATCTTGGTTGCGGATGCCCTTTCCGAATTGCAGCGCGCGGAACTGACGACCTCGCTTAGAGAGATCTACTACCGGACCAAGCACACCATTCAGGACTCGCACGAGAATACCTTCGATACCCAGGACGAATCAGATCCGATTATCGAAGATCTGGAAGTGTCGCTCACGGCACTGCGTGAAGAGCTGCATGTGCGCGCAGAAAACGGCGGAAGTGTCGTCGGTCCGCTCCTGCTCGGTGACGACGGCGACCGTGTAGATTGCGCGAAGCTTGGCAAAGGCGGCTACTCGGTCCCGTCGATCGTCGAGCCGGAGTATGTGGAGATCCGACGCTGTACGGCGGACTTTGTGCTGTTGGTGGAGAAGGGCACGCAGTGGAATCGCCTTTCGGAAGATAAGTTCTGGCGTCGCTATAACTGTGTGCTGTTGACGGGCAATGGGCAGCCGCCCCGTGGGGTTCGCCGTTTAGCGCGGCGCTTGCATGAAGAGTATCGGCTCCCGGTCTATGTCCAGGTCGATAACGATCCCTGGGGGTACTACATTTATTCCGTCGTCAAGCAAGGCTCGATCAATCTGGCCTTCGAGAGTCAACGCATGGCGATTCCCAAGGCCAAGTTCATCGGGCTTTCCAGCGCTGACCCGGAACGGTATGAACTTCCGCGTAACGTCGGAATCAAATTGAACGAGAAGGACATCGCCCGCGCG